>CALFEW010000001.1 GCA_937958365.1 uncultured Chloroflexota bacterium
TCAGCATGACAATTCAGCGTAGATTTGTAAACAAGGTGTTTCGCTTGATGAACTATGCCGAAAATCCGTCAAATCCGTGTCATCCGTGCAGCCATTTCCAGCAGCCATTCCCACTATTCTGACGGGGTGGCAGGAATTGTCAGGTCTTGGACAACAGGGGAGCTTGAATGCCACATATCACTGTTCATCCACACAAGTTGTTTTTTGCCCAGGTAGGTAAGCAAACTGCCGGACGGCCGTCTCTGGTACTGCTGCATGGCGCGGGCGGCAATCATCTGGTCTGGCCCGGTGAACTGCTGCGCCTGCCCGACACGGCCGTTTACGCGCTCGATTTGCCGGGACACGGCCGTTCTACTGGTCCAGGCTATGATACCGTTACTGGCTACACGAATATTTTGGCCGACTTTCTGGCAGCCTGCCAACTAGACGAGGTCGTTCTGGTTGGTCATTCCATGGGCGGCGCGATTGCCCAGATGCTGGCTGCCCGGCGTCATCCGGCTGTCAAAGGGCTGGTCCTCATCGGCGCCGGGGCCAGGCTGCGCGTCGCCGACGCCATCCTTAGCCAGATTTTGCCCAATTTCGAGGCCGCCGTAGACACCATCAACCGTTTTGCCTGGTCGTCGCAGACGCCGCCGCCCATTGTGGCCCACGGCCGTTCATTTCTGGCGCACACACAGCCAGAAGTGATGCACGGCGACTTCTGCGCCTGCAACGGCTTCGACATGAGCCAGGAGTTGGGGCAGATTCACCAACCCGCGCTGGTGCTGGCCGCGGAAAACGACCTTCTGACGCCGCCGAAATACGGCCGTTTCCTGGCCGACCATCTGCCAAACTGCCAGTTTGTCCTGCTGCCTGATGCCGGGCACATGATGATGGTGGAACAACCCACGGCCGTAGCCGAAGCAATCCGCCGTTTTTTGGATACCCCTGTCTGGGTAAGCGGGTGACAATTCCCCTACTCTAGAGGCACGCCGGGGCAGGTGAACAGATCAGAGGGGGCCGTGCTGGGGACCAGCAGGCGCAGAGCGCGGGCTTTGAGTGAAACGGTGAGCGGTGTGTGACCGGCCGGTTCACCGTCCGTTTGCACGGGCCAGGGGGTGGTGGTCTGGATGGCAATATGCTTGCCCAACAACCGAACCACGCCGGGCTGGTTGGCTAAATCGCCAAATTTTGCCTGGGCCAGGTAGTGGGCGATGGGCAGCACGCCACGGCCGTGTAAGAGCCATACCTCAAACAGCCCATCATCCAGATACGCCTGCGGGCTTAGCTCCACCATGCCGCCAACGTACCGGCGGGAATTGCTGATGAGCACCAGCAAGTACTCGTCCTGGAAAGTCTTGCCGTCTACTTCGACGACGGCCGTCATCGGCGGCAAACGCAGCAGCACCGGGACACCCTGGAACACGTAGCTGATCGGGCCAACCCGTTTGGTCCATTTGGGACGCGGCTCCAATTCATTCACCAGGTACCCATCCGCGCCGACGCCAGTCCACAAGAGCCAGTAACGGCCGTTACCCCCGCCAACGGTTCCACCGCCAACGGTTCCCCCGCCAACGGCCGTGTAGCCCAGGTCCATCTCCTGAACCCGTCCGGCGGCCAACACGTCAATCGCTTGCAACAGCCGGTGGGGACTCAAAAGACCCGGCAGAGGCATATTCAGCTCTCTGGCAAAAGAATTGGCCGTACCCAAGGGCAAAGGCGCCATCACAGATGGCGAACCGGCCAGGCCATTGGTCACTTCGCCCAACGTACCATCACCGCCGGCCGCCAAAACCAAACCATGCTCTGCCGCCGCCGCTTCCCGCGCCAACGTCATCGCGTGGCCCACCGCCTCAGTCGGGCGAATCACGACACCCCACTGGCGCGTCCGCCAAAAATCAGCGACGAGCTCCATTGACGCCGCTAAGTTTGCTGGCCCAGCTAAGGGATTGAAGATCAGGGTCGCTTGCCGCAGTTTTTTCAACTTCCAACCAATAATTTTTGAGATGATGCGCCAGAATTTCCGGAGACGTCGTTGTGGTATCCAATATCAGGTGCTCGCCAATCACAGGCTCTTGCGCCTCCACCATCCACTGATAAACCACCCAATCTGCGTCTGACTTGTCTTTGGCGCTGTGGCCGCGATCTTGTCGCTGCCGCAAACGTTGTTCGATGGCTTCTTGCGCCGCCTGGACCGAGCATACGGCAACCGGCGCGCCATTTCGTTTTGCCAGGTCGGTTAAATATTCTCGACGGGCTGCCAGGTAATTGGACCCGTCAAAGACTACCCGTTGTCCTCGCTGCAACCGCCGTTCAATCAGCAAATAACAGACTTCATAAACCAGCATCATTTCAGCGGCCGTATACATGGGCGACTGACGAATCTGAGCGCGCACAAAATCTGTGGCTACCAGGACACAGGGCAGCAATCGGTGTAAGCCGGTAACGATAGACGTTTTGCCAGTACCAGGCAACCCAACCATCATTAACAGGCTGCCCCCCTTTCTCACCCATGCTGAGGCGGGCAGCGAATTGTCAATGTCATCCACAATAGAATCCAGGCGCATGATTAAGCCGTTCCTGTCTGAAGCGGGTTAACAAGAGATCGTCTTCCCTGTTTTGTATGCCGTCGGAACACAAAATACGGCCGTTACTCCTGCTCCAGGTCCGCGTCGCGCTCCTTCAGGATGGCAAACTGCCGATCCACGAAGGCATCACCATCTACAAAAAGATCATTTAGTTCGCTGGCTGTTTGGAACCGATCCCAGGTGGTGTGGATGAAGGTAACTCGACGCCAATGGAGACTGATAATCGGCCGTTCTAAATACTGTAAAGGTCCCAACTGCACTTTGTAATAAAAGGCCGCTGCACGGGGATGATCCGGTTCGGCTGGAACCAGATCGCGGCGAGTCATTAGCTCGTGGCCCAGGCGTTGTGCGTAGGTGTGAACAGCCCATTTTTGCGCACCAAAAGCCCGGCCAAAATAAAAAGCGAAGTATTCAGCAAACAGACCTTTGGGCGCAGCCGTCATGGGGATACGATACCAGCCTTCCCTTTCAACAATGCTGAAGTCGGCTGGCGTTGGCACGTAGGCAACCAACACACGATCTTCCGGGTACATGACTCAATACTAAATCAGTTAAAACCTTTGGGCAAGGCTGGAAGCAGGCAAATGACTCTTCAGGACTTGGGGCAAGTAAGATATAATCGGCAAAATATTACTGAGCGATGGGCGCTTAGGCCATTGCTCGTCCACATGGAGGCCATTTTTATGGTAGACCCACGTATTTCCCGGTTGGCCCATTTACTTGTGAATTACAGCGTGGCCGTCACGCCAGGCGACAAGGTGTTAATTCGAGGAAACAGCAATACCTTGCCTTTGGTCGCAGAGACTTTCCGCGAAGTGCTGCGCGCCGGTGGGCATCCGACTGTCTTTTGGGAAGAGGACATTTTTTCGGAGATTTTGCTTAAAGAAGGCAACGACGACCAGCTTTGTTACGTGAGCGACCCCGTGAAAATTGTCATGGAGACGTATGACTGCCTGATTGCTTTGCGCGGCAGTGAAAATACCCGCACGTTGAGCAACGTGGACACCCAGCGCCAACAGCTTGCCCGCGCCGCCGGACGCGACTTGATGAAGACGTTTATGGAGCGCAGCGCCCGCCGTGAACTACGCTGGACGACAACGATTTATCCTACCAATGCCCATGCGCAGGAAGCGGATATGTCGCTGACTGATTTTGCGGATTTTGTTTTTGCGGCCTGCCACGTGGACAAAGAGAATCCGGTGGCCGAATGGCAAAAAGTGCGCGCTTACCAGCAAACGTTGGTGGATTGGCTCGCAGGGAAGAAACAGGTGGTGGTGAAAGGGCCAAACGTGGATTTGACGTTGTCTATAGAAGGGCGGACGTTTATCAATGCGGATGGTACGGCTAACATGCCGGATGGCGAGGTGTTTACCGGCCCGGTGGAAGATTCGGTGAACGGGTGGATTCGGTACACGTATCCGGCGATTTATAGCGGCCGGGAGGTGGAGGGGATCGAACTACGGTTTGTTGACGGCCGTGTCGCCTCAGCCACCGCCAAAAAGAACGAAGCCTTCCTCCACAGCGTGCTGGACACGGACCCCGGTGCGCGTTACCTGGGCGAGTTTGCCATTGGCACCAACTATGGCATAGACCGGTTCACCAAATCCATTTTATACGACGAGAAGATTGGGGGCACACTGCACACGGCCGTTGGCAGCGGCTATCCCGAAACCGGCAGCCAGAACAAATCGGCCGTCCATTGGGACATGATTTGCGACATGCGCAACGGCAGCCAGATTTGGGTGGATGACGAGCTGTTCTACGAAAACGGCCAGTTTGTGGTCGCGTAACAAACCGATGCCTGAATTACCGGAAGTTGAAACAACTGTGCGTGCCTTGCGCGGGCCACTCATCGGCAGCGTCATCACCGACGTGCGCAATGACTGGCCGCGACACATCGTCACGCCGGATTTGCCCGAATTGCAGGCGCGCATTCACGGTTTGCAAATCCAGGCCATCCACCGGCGGGGTAAATATCTGCTGTTTGCCCTCAGCGGCGGCGAGACGCTGATCATCCACCTGAAGATGTCCGGGCATCTGGCGGTGGTGAAGCGGGACGCGCCTGCTTCGCCATACGTCCACACGACGTTCGGTCTGGCTGACGGCCGTGAACTGCGGTTCCGCGACACGCGCAAATTTGGCCGCGTCTACCTGGTGGCCGACCCGGAAGAAATCGTCGGCAAATTGGGACCGGAACCGCTAACACCGGAGTTTACGACGGCCGTGTTAGCGGAACGATTGGCCGGTCGCCAGCGGGCGTTGAAGCCTTTGCTGCTGGACCAGACCCTCATCGCCGGCATTGGCAACATCTACGCCGACGAAGCACTGTTTTATGCCGGTTTAGCGCCACGGCGAACGGCCGTTTCTCTTTCGTCATCGGACATCATCAACTTGCACGCAGCCATCCAAAAAGTGTTAAACTTAGGCATCGCCCGCGAAGGAGCCAGCATCAACACGTACGTCAAACCAGATGGGGCCAGAGGCGATATGCAAAATGCGGTGGCCGTTTTCCGGCGTACCGGCGAACCTTGTTATGAATGCCAGACGCCAATCCAACGAATCGTATTAAGTGGTCGTAGTACTCATTTTTGTCCGCATTGTCAACGGTAAAAGGAATTAGAAACCATGCGTAACGAAATTGAAATCATGCGTGTACTGCGTATTCCTCCGCTGGGCAAGCTGGTCGTGGAAATAAACGAGCAGCGGTATGAAGATTTGACGCAGATCACCGATAGTAAGCTAAAGCAGCGGGTCATGGCAGCCATCGGTGAGCTTGTTACCTTTGTTGGGGGGTATCAAAATCTGGTGGATGTAGGCGTTGCGCCGGCGCTAAATCCGGTTGCGGCGCAAACGGCCGTTGCCGATGAAACGCAAGAATCGGTGTCGCCGGACCTGGCCCGGCAGCGCGAAGCGTTTTTGGCGCAATTAGAGGCGCAGCGCGCCGAGTTAGCCGCCCAACCGCCACGCGGCGGGTTCCGCCTGTTCAATAAAGCGGAACCCGTGACCAATGCCCAACCTTTGGTTGCGTTTACCGAAACCGGGGACGTCAAACCGGTGTCTGAACCGCCAAAACCGCAGAGCATCGCCGAGCAGATAGACGCGATTTTGCAGAAGCACCTGGACGCAGACCCAACCATGAGCGGGCGTATTATCCATTTGCGCCAGAACGCGGCCGGCGGGTTGCGCATTGAAGTGGATGGGAAAGATTATGACAAACCGGCGGACATTGCCGATAAAGACGTGCAGATGGTGATCAAAACGGCCGTCAAAGAATGGAATGCATCCTGAAACCCGGTAAACGGGGTACGGAATCGAACAAACCTAACAGCCCTCCGGTAAACCGACGTCCGGCAAGACATCTTGAAAATAGGCAGTCAGTTTTTGCCGGTCTTCTTCGGGCAAAAACGCCGCAGAAGCCGCGTTCATCACCATCCGGCGCAGTTGCAAATAAGGCAGACCCAATTCCTGCACCGCCACCTCATATTCATCGGTCAGCGTGAGATTGCTCACGCTGGGGTCATCCGTGTTCAAAGTCGCCAACAAGTTCAGGTCCAGCATATCCACCAACGGATGATGACTGACGCTGTGAACCACCCCCGTTTGCAAATTACTCGTCAGGCACACCTCCAGAGCGACGGCGCGTTCCTGAATCAGCTTTAGCACCCAGGAATTTTCGATGGCCCGAACGCCGTGCCCCACCCGGTCGGCATAGAGTTCTTCAATCGCCTGGCGCACGCCAACGGCGCTGGCCCATTCACCGGCGTGAACAGTAACGCCAAGTCCCACTTCTTTGGCTGTCTTAAAAATAGGGGTGAAAGGCGCGGGCGGATATTTAACTTCGTCGCCTGCCAGATCAATACCGACAATGCCTTTGCCGACACGGTCGTAGGCAATGTGAGCCACCTGATGCGCCTGGGCGACCGGTTCGTGGCGCACCAGGGTGATGATGAGACCCACCTGGATGTTGAAATCGCTGCTGGCTTGCTGCACGGCCGTAATCACCCAATCCGTCGCTTCCGCCAGGTCAAATCCACGCACACGCGCCAGGGCTTGCGGGCTAAAACGTAATTCCAGGTAATGGATATTATCCAGCGCCGCATCGGCCACGGCCTCATAGGCCAATCGGCTGATGGTTTCCGGGCTGCGATAAAAGTGGCGCAAGACCTGAAATTTGCTTAGAAACACTTCGTGGTTGGGTGGATCGTCGGTGATTTGGACAAACGGCCGTAATTTCTCCACGTCGCTTGCCGGCAAATCCAACCCAAACTCTCGAGCTATCTCCAGCAGCGTCTCCAGACGCAGCGAGCCTTCCAGGTGCCGGTGCAGATCGATCTTGGGCATCGCCTGCAAACATTCTCTTTTTAAGTTGCTACTACCATTTCTATGCATACTGCTACTACTACTACTCAACTTAACCAGCCACCGGATGCCCAATCGGCTCCGGCAGCGCCTGCCGCAATTTTGGCAGCGTAAAATAAAACGAGCTGCCTTCGTTTGGCTCACTAACCACCCAAATCTTGCCTTGATGAGCGTCTACAATGCGTTTGACAATCGCCAGGCCAATCCCGGTCCCGCCAAACCGACGCCGTGATGAGCCATCAATCTGATAAAAACGGTCGAAAATCCGCGTCTGTTTTTCCTTTGGCATGCCAATGCCCTCGTCGGAAACAATGACTTGCATTTCATTCTCAAGCTCTTGCAGTTCCACCGTAATTGTGCCGCCGTCCGGGCTAAACTTCATGGCATTGGCAATGAGATTATCCAACACCTGGTTAATCCGCCCGCGATCCACCGGAACCAGAGCCACCAGGTCCGGTAGATTGGCCTCAACAGTCAGCCCTTTTTTCTCGGCTACCATGCGATGGCCGGCAATGGCGGTTTTAATCAGGTCTACCAACGAATGCGGCTGAATCTGCAAATTACCGGCGTCAATGCGCTGCAACGTGATGATGTCGTCAATCAATCGGGTAATTTCGTCGGTTTTGGAGGCCACAATTTGCAGCGCGTCCTGCTGCGCCGGAGTCACCAGCCCCATCTCCCCGTCCATCAGCAGGTCCACGTAACCTTTGACAAAGGTCAGCGGTGTGCGTAATTCGTGGGAGACATTTTGCACCAGTTCATCTTTTAGGCGGTCGCTTTCCTTCAACTCCTCATAGGCTTCAGCTAATTCAGCAGCGCGGGCTTCAACTTCTTCAAACAGACCGGCGTTGGAAATGGCGATGCTCACCTGCGCCGCGGCAATCGTCATCAGTTGGATGTCCGAATCGCTGAAGGCGTTGGCCTGGTCGCTGTCTATGGTCAGCGTGCCGATGGTTTCGCCGCGCACAATGAGGGGGACGACGAGCAGACTGCGCACAATCTCGCTGAAGAAAAGAAATTCGGGTTCTTTGTATGTGTCACGGATGTAAACGAGACGGCCGTGTTTCACCACCTCTCCAGAAATACTTTCGTCAACCTGCATACGCGCCTGTGTGTATTCCTGGTTAACGCCAACGGCCGCAGCCACCTTCAATTCTGAGCCATCTTCAGACAACATGGTAATGGTGCTGGCGCGGGCGTTTAGCAAGCCCTGCAAAATCTGTACGGTCGTCTGCAACACAGAACGAATTTTTAGTTTGCCGGTCACTTTTTGGGCCATGTCCACCAGAGCAGACATATCCAACAAACGACGCTGCGAATCGTCAAACAAACGGGCGTTGCGCACGGCCACGGCCGCTTGATCGGCCAGTAGATTGAGCAGCAAGATTTCATCTTTGGTGAAGGTGTGCGGGTGCAAATAGGTGATGGTAAACGCCCCAATCACCTCGTCGCCATGCTTAAGGGGGAAACCGGCGATGGCCTGGATACCCCAGGCTTTGGCCGCTTCCGATTGGTAGAGTGGGTGTTCGGTCGCCCGGTTGATGATGATCGGTTCGCCACGCTGCACGACGGTCGCCGTCAGGCCGCTGGGGCGCACGGCCGTTACCGCCGGCTGTCGCCCACCATCCCGCCACAAGGCAGATCCAAAAGAAAACTGCTTGCTCTCTTGATCGTACAAATAAATGTGCAAATTGGTGGCGTCTACCAGTTTCAGGGCCGATTCCGTGATGGCGTCCAGGACGGTGCTTTGCTTGAGCGGGGTGTTTAGCTGCAAAACAATGTTGTGGAAAGTAGCCAGCTCTTCAACCCGGCGCTGCGCCTGGGCAAATAAATGCGCGTGCTCAATGGCGATGGCTGCCTGGCTGGCCAGATTTTGCGCCAACCGCCGCTCGCCGACGGTAAATGAGCGCATGTCCGACACCTGGCCCAGCGCGAGCAGGCCCAACACGTCGTCGCCGCGCACCAGGGGGACCAACAGCACAGCATTCAGACCGGCCGCAGCCAGCAAAGCCTGGCGGTCTGGGGTGTGGGCATTGTCGGAGCGCAGCGAATAGATTTCGCGCGTCGCCAGGACGTATTGGACAATTTCATTATCTTCCAGGTGGGAAACCTGGCTCATACCACCGGCGGCAGAATCGCCGCCGACAATCACCTGACGCGATTTTTGCTGCAAATTGCCGTGGGCCGCCGGGATAAAATGCTGGCGACCACGATCCCAGACAAAAATAGTGCAGCTATCCACCTGTAAGGCGCGCACCATTTCATCTACAACCGACTGCAAAACAAACTCCTGATCCAGATTGGCGCTCATGGTAGCGCTGGCCTGATAAAGGGTGCTGAGTTCATTTAACTGCTGCTGGGTTTGGCGGTAAAGGGTGGCGTTTTGCAGGGCAACGGCCGTATGCGCGGAAAGCGTGGAGGCCAACCAGCTTTGCTGCCGCCCAAAGACACCCGCCTGATAGCTTTGGACAATCAGTACACCGGATACCTCGCCACCGGCGACCAGCGGTGCGCCCAACCAATTGCGAATTTTGCTGCTGCCGGGGAAAGGCTGCCAACGGCCGTCACGTTCAGGGTCTTCCAGCAAAATGGCTTCTTTGTCCTGCCGCACCTGCTCCAACAGTGGGTGATTGCGCCAGATACTTTCCAATTCCGTGGGCGAATAGTCTTGGGGGCGGTTGGCGGAATCATGGCTGGCTACCAATCTGAAGCCGAGATGATCCCACTGGAAAACATAGGCCGTGTCGAACGTTAACACATTGTCCAGCGTCAACATGAGATGTTTGAGAATGGCCTTTTGTTCCAGCGTACTGCTGATGGCCGAAATAGCCTGCCGTAAAGCGACGGCTATCTGGTAATCGTGTGTGCTTTTGGCGACCAGGTCTTGGGCATGGGTGTAGAGGTGGGCGTTGTGAACGGCCGTGGCGACTCGTGCAGCGACCGCTTGCAAAATCTCAAAATCAGCCTGCTGAAAGGCGTTTTGTTCGTCACCCTGAACAGAGATAACGCCCAATACGTCATCACCATGAAACATGGGCACGCACATCACCGAAGCCGGCGATTTCACCACAACCATGCCGGCAACGGGCTTGTCATCGCGCTGCCAATCCCCCGTGCAATAAGGCAGCCCATTGGTCACCACCCAGCCGGACAAACTCGCAATGTCCAGGCTGGAAAGCGGTCCCTGATGAATGGGCTGATGGTCTTGAATCAGGCAAGGAAAATACAACTGGCGCGACTGGACATCATGCAAAGCGATGTATCCTGAGGAAACAGAAAATGCCGCCAGTAGCTGCTGCAACACTTGCTCCAGATTGGGTTGCAATGGCCCCAAAACGCGGACGGTCTCGGCTACGCCATAGACCACTTCCAAAAAGCGAATTCGGCCGGCATCGGTGATTGGGCGGAAGAAGGGAGCAGTTGCCAGAAGGGCCACGGCCGTTTCCACCGCCGCCTGATCGTCATCATCAAAGGGTCTATCGCGGACAACGGTCAGCCAATAGCCGGAATAACCCACCGGCGTATGCAACTGATGGGTCGTCTCATGGGGTACGGCCGTTAGCGACAAAACGGCCGTCTGAATGCCAAACTGGTCTCTGGCAAACTGATTTGCCAGGTCTTGTACCATCGCAAAAGTTGTCGCCAACTTAATCTGCGGTTGCCAACGCCGGAGAGCCTTGAGGAACATTGCATCTTGGGGCATAGGGTGTTACTCAAATAAAATGATGTGTGTCAATGAGCCGGTTCGCCCAACAATCTAGTGAACTCCCAAACCTATAAATATGACCAGCACCGATGAAATCATTATTCCACATAAACGTCAATGTATGCTAGTGAAAGTGTCGTTAAAAGTCAACGGTCACAAAAAAAGACAGCGCCTACAAAATGCGCTGTCTGATTGCCTACACGATTACGATTAGCGGCGCGACGGCCGTTTCTTAGCCGGAGGCTGGCCCTTGGGCTGGCTCTGGGACGGCGGCTGACGGTTGGCGGCTGGCTGCGCCGCAGGTGATACGGCCGTTGTTGGCGCGTTACTACCGTGACAATGTTTATACTTCTTGCCGCTGCCACACGGACAAAGATCGTTCCGGCCCACTTTGGGCACGTCGCGGCGCAGTTCCACACCCTTGCCCTGCTCCCGCTTGACCACCTGGAAACCAGCTTCCTGCGCCTTCAACTGATAGGTCACTTCGGCTTCTTGCTGCTTCACGTAAGCCTGATGGCTGGCTACCTGGCGGAAGAACCGGTCTACCACGTCTCGCTCGACATTTTGCCGCATGTTGGCAAACATTTCCGCCGACCGAATCTTGTATTGCACTTTGGGATCGCGCTGGCCTACAGCCTCCAGACCCACTTCGCGGCGCAAGTCGTCTACGGCCGTCAGGTAATCGCGCCATTCCCGGTCAATCGCATCCAGAAGCAGCAGCCGCTGGAAGTTCTGATACTCCACCTCGCCAATTCGCTCGCGCCATTTATTCTGCTGTTTGGTGATGTAACTGCGCAGCGCCGCCACCAACTGGTCGCCATCCAAAGTCGAAAGGCTGGTGAGCAGTAGTTCACGCACGGCCGCATCCACCGCCAGCCGGAAGCGAAGCTGGCGCGACGCCGCATTTTTAATCGTCAGGCCATCTACGCTGAACTGACCAAATGCCTGAAGCAGTTTTTCTTCTGCTTCCTGCCAGATTTTCGTCCGCTGAGTCGGGTCTATTTGCTGCGCCAGGAAGTCGTTATAAAACTCCTCTACCTGGACCAGGTATTCACGGCGGGCATTATCGCGGGCTTGCAACTGCCCCGTGCGCCGGCTGGCCAGGCTGCCCAGGTTGGGCACAGTCGCCAACAGCGGCAAGAATCGGCCCATCGCCTGCAACAACTGTTGAATATTCAACCCCTTCTCTTCGTTTTCGTAAGCCAGGGTAAGCAGTTGCTCAGTCAGCCGATTGGGCTGTAATTCGGCCATTTTGGCCCGGTCTAACTCGGTGATGTTGGGCAGCAGGCCGCGCAGGCGGGCAAACACGCCGGCAATGTTGATGGTATCCAGGGCATCGGTGCTGAAATCGTTAATCGTCCGCTCTATCTCGCTGCGGACAAAGGGAATGTAGCGGTCAATGTAGTTATCAACCAATTCGGCAATGGCGGTGGCAAACGCCTCATCAATCTTGGCAGCCAGGTCAAACGATTCGCTCAGCAAGATTGCCCGGCGCTCGTTGTAAATAGCCAGACGCTGGCGATTCATGACGTCGTCATATTCCACAATGTTCTTGCGCATGTCAAAGTTGTACCCTTCAATGCGCTCTTGCGAACTTTCGATGATGCGATCCAGCACGCTAAATTCTAGCGGCATATCTTCCGGTATGTTCGCCAACACACCACGCGACATCCAGGCTTTTAGCCTCTCGCCGCCGAACCGGCGCATCAGGTCATCTTCCAGCGAGAGGAAAAAGCGGGAAGAGCCGGGGTCGCCCTGGCGGGCGGCGCGGCCACGAAGCTGGTTGTCTATGCGGCGAGATTCGTGCCGTTCTGAGCCGATGACGTGCAGGCCGCCCAGTTTGCGAACTTCTTTTTGCTCCGCTTTGGTTTCGGCGATCACGTTTTTGATTTTGCTGATCATGTCGGCGGGCAGGCCGGGAACGGTGTCCAAGATTTTGCGCGCCTCGGCTTCGTCGCCGCCCAGAGTGGCGCGGATGAGCGCGGCGCGAGCTTTGAAATGGATGTCGAACAACATTTCGGCCAGGAAGTGGGCGGTGGCTTTGGGGTCCTGATGAACGGTTTGGTAACGGCCGTATTCCCCTTGCAGCCGCACAATGTCATCTACCAGGGCCACGTCTTTATTCAACTCGTCCAGATAGACACGCGCCTCGCCCAGCATCCCGCCCCGCACCAATCGGACCACGTGCAGCGTTTGCTCGTAATCCAGGTCGTATGGGGCTTGCAGCGTGCGGGCCAGGTAGCCAATCATTTGCACCCGTTCGATTTCGACCAGGGCGTCATCAAACTTGGCCTTGAGCCGCTGTAATTCATCTACCAGCACCTCGGCCAGTTTGGGGCTTTTTTGCGCTTGTGCGCGGGCAGCTTCTTCCCCTTCTTCAAACAGGCGCACGGCCAACTGGGTCAGTTGGAGGCGATCAAACAACTGCTTTTCGATCATCTCTGCCGCCAGACCTTCGGGATTGCCGCCCAGCAAAATGTCTGTACCACGACCGGCCATGTTGGTGGAAATGGTGACGGCCTTTTTGCGGCCGGCCTGGGCAACGACCAGCGCTTCGGACTGGTGCATTTTGGCGTTAAGCACAGTGTGGGGAATGCCCTCGGATTTCAACAGCCGGTCTATGACTTCAGAATGTTCCACCGATGTGGTACCGACAAGAATGGGACGGCCGTTTTCATGGATTCGCTTAACTTCTCGAATAATCGCCTGGTCTTTGGCTCCCACGGTGGCATACACCTGGTCGGCAAAATCAATGCGCTTAAAAAACACCGGCTCACCGCGCTGCGGATCCACGTAAACGATAGCGTCCGCGCCTTCCACTTTGTCGCGCCGTTCCTGAAGATTGAGACGGCCGGTTTCCACAATGTCCTGCACGTTGGTCGGCAGCGGCGCCACGCCCAATTCATAAATTTCGTTAAATTCTTCAGCGTCGGTCAGGGCTGTACCGGTCATGCCCGCCAGTTTTTCGTAGAGGCGGAAATAGTTCTGCAAGGTAATCGTGGCAACCGTCACCGTCTCGCGGCGCACGCTGACCCCTTCTTTCGCTTCGATGGCTTCATGCAAACCATCCGAATAACGGCGACCCGGCATCAAACGGCCGGTGAAGTCATCCACGATGATGACCTCGCCATCTTGCACCACGTAATGCACATCGCGCTTAAAGAGGTATTGGGCGCGCAAGGCGTTATCCAGGTAATAGGTCAGGTGGAAGAAACGTGGGTCATACAGGCTGTCACCGGCGTCATGGTCAATTTCCGGGATACGCACTTCAATTTCCGCGATACCCATTTCCGTCAGGCTGATAGATCGGCTCTTTTCGTCAATGTCGTAATGGCCGTTGGGATCTTCGTCTTCCTCGGCCGTGTTTTCGCGCAAACGGCGCACGTAATCGGCAAAGCGCAGGTAATCCTGGCCGGAACGCGGCGCGGGACCGGAAATGATGAGGGGCGTGCGCGCTTCGTCAATCAGGACGTTGTCCACTTCGTCAATGACCGCGAAGTGCAAATCGCGCTGCACAATGCGCTCTTTGCTGGTAGCCATATTGTCGCGCAGGTAATCGAAGCCAAACTCGCTGCTGATGCCATAGGTGATGTCGGCCTGATAAGCTTGCTGGCGGGTACACGGCCGCCAATGGACCAGGCGCTCGTCTTCCAATTCCGCGCCAGGATTCACGTAATCCGGATCATATAATGCCGAAAACTGTTGTGGCCCAATGCAGGCTACGCTGAGGCCCAGGTGATAAAAGATGTTGCCCATCCAACCACCATCACGGCGGGCCAGGTATTCGTTCACCGTTACCAGGTGGACGCCGCGCCCGGTAAGGGCGTTGAGGAAGAGCGGCAGTGTGGCTACCAGGGTTTTCCCTTCACCGGTGCGCATTTCCACCACTTCGCCGCGATGCATCAAGACGCCGCCCATAATTTGCACGTCGTAGTGGCGGAGGCCGGTGGTGCGCACAGAGGCTTCGCGGACCAGGGCGTAGGCTTCGGGCAGCAGCTCTTCCAGAGGCTCGCCCGCTTCGTGACGCTCGCGGAGAACGGCCGTTTTCGCCTTCAACGCTTCATCTGACAACTGCTGCAACTGGGCTTCCAATTCAGCAACCTCGCCCACTATCGGGCGCAGGCTGTCAATTAATTTCTTGTTAGAATCGCCAACGATCTTTGAAAATAGTTTCTTAAACATAATAGTTACATTGAGTTTTGGTAAAGTCTGGGACCGGGGACTGGTCGTCTCTAGTCTTCAGTTTTCAATCTTCAGTCTTCAGTCCAGCGATGGATAACTTACCACGAATGTCTTAGTTTTGTATTAACTTGCGCAAACCTGCTTTATCTTCTCAGCCTCATTCGTTGAACAATTCCCCCACGCTGCGCCCTTCGTGCGAACGGAGAATCACTTCGCCCAGCAGCCCATCCACGCTGAGGATGGTCATGTTGGGCAGCAATTTTTCCGGCGGGATGGGAATGGTGTCTGTGGCAATGATTTCTTTCACGGGCAAATTGCGCAAGCGGTCTGTGGCCGGGTCAGACAGCACCGGATGGGTGCAGGCGATGTAAACGTCGCGCGCGCCCTGGCTTTTCACCAGGGTAACGGCCTGCTCGATAGAACCGGCCGTATCCACCAGATCATCCACAATGATGACGTCTTTGTCTTTCACGCTGCCGATGAGGGTGAGCGCTTCTCGGCCGCGTGTATTGCCCGCGCGCCGTTTTTCCACAAAAGCCAGGGGCAAATCCAGTTGGGCAGCGAAATTACGGCCTTGCTTGGCATAACCCAAATCTGGCGTCACCACCACGCCATCCAGATGTTTAATCTGCAAATAGTCTATTAAGATGTGAACGGCCGTCAGCGAATCGCCTGGAATCTTATAAAATCCCTGAATCTGGCCGGCGTGCAGGTCAATCGTCATCCAACGATCGGCGCCGGCGACTTCAATCATGTCGGCCAGCAGCCGGGCAGTGATGGGCACGCGCGGTTCCACTTTTTTGTCGCTTTGCGAATAGGCCATGTATGGGATAACGGCCGTAATCCGCCCCGCCGAATCCCGCTTCAAGCAATCAATGGCAATAAGCATCTCCATGATGTTGCGATGAACCGGACGGGAATGGCTCTGAATCACGTAAACATCCTGCCCGCGCACACTGCCAGACAGGCGAACGAGCAAATTTTCGTTGGGGAATTCCACAATGTCCCACGGACTCAGCGGAATGCCGATGTAATTGGCGATGCGCTGGGCCAACGCCTGACAGCCCGAACCCGCAAACAACTTGATGTCACCGTAAGCACTCATGCTCATAATTAGCGCCCCCGCTTAAACACTGTCATCTGGCAAAAAGAATCCCATTTCGCCAACGTAGAGCGTACCTCGCCCTACAACTGGGCCAACAATTCGGCAACGGCCGTATACGGGTCCATTTGCCGCGCTACAACGGCCGTTACCAGGGCTTCCCGCTTTTCCGCCGACACACTTACCTGCAACCGGCGCAGCAAACGCGCCTGCAACAACTGCTCCATTTCCCGTCGGCAGCGTTCCTTTTCGCGCGTCAGCCAATCACTCGACGTTTGCAGGTACTCGCGGTGGCGTTGAATCGCCGCCACCAGCTCCGGGATACCGGCGCTTTGTGTCGCCGTCGTCGGCTGCACCGGAACCTGCCACGAACCATTTGAGGGCGATTCCAGTACGCGGCCGGTCTGCAAACGGCCGTGATGCCGCGTCTGCCCCCCCTCGCCCATGTGTATCATCAATTCCAACGATTTAATCGTCCGGTCTGCGCCCGGTCGGTCGGCTTTGTTCACCACCAAAATGTCGGCAATTTCCAGAATACCCGCCTTAAACGTCTGGATGTCGTCGCCCATGCCCGGCGCTTCGATAACCAGCGTGGTGTGGGCGGCGTTGGCAATGTCTACTTCTGCCTGCCCTGCCCCCACCGTTTCCACCAACACGATGGGGAAACCGGCCGCATCCAGGATTTTGATCACAGCGGCCGTCGCTTCGGCCAGGCCGCCCAGATTCCCCCGCGAGGCCATGCTGCGAATAAACATGCCGGGGTCGCCCGCCAGATC
>CALFEW010000002.1 GCA_937958365.1 uncultured Chloroflexota bacterium
ATCTGCTCCATCGTCGCCCGTTCCTCCCGCCTGGTTGCGTACACCAGTCCCAGGTTGCCGGAAGCCAATACCAGAATTTCCGCGTCCGGCGCTAATGTTTCCTCTTCTTCGTCCGGCCCCAGCTTTACTTCGCCACCTGTCATCTGCCCCTGGGTCACCCGCTTTAAGGCTTTGCTGGAGCGCTTGTCATTTTGGATGGCGTCGTTTAGCAGCACGTTGACGTGGCCCCAGGATTCATGGCTTTCGGTGATGCCCTGCACCCGGAACGTCCGGGCGTATTGCTGCACCAATTCCGGCAGCCCAAGACCATAACGCTGCTTAAAGGTCGCCCCACCGCTCTGGCCGTGGTCGGAAAGGATGATCAGGTGATACGGCCGTGGCGCAGCCTTCGCCGCACTCTGCAAACGGGCCAACTGCCCATCCAACTTATGCAAGATGTCCAAAGCGTCTACAGATTCCACGCCGGAGTGGTGGGCCACTTCGTCGTAGCCCACAAACGTGGCATACGCCGAGGGCACACCGGCGTACATATCGCCAATCAGGGTGTAGATGTTCAATTCGCGCATGATGATGGTGGTGAATACACGCAGCAGCGGATACTTCCCACCACGATGTTTCTTGTCCAGAATGGGATAGACATTGTTACGACGCGCCTGCCAGAACTGCCACTTCTCCAAAATGAGATCCCAAATCAGCAGCAAGATGGTGCGGGTCAGGTTGTACGGATTGACAAAGTAAGCGTAAAAATCGGTCAGGTGCAGGCGGGAGAGATTTTTCATGGTGCTGGCCGTCATGCTGACGATGGGGGCGTCGCCGGACAGCAAGTTGCCGCGGCTGGCCCCATTGTCACGCAGCAGGCCGTTACCATCGGAATGCACGGTTTCCAGGCGGGCCAATTCGTTGGGGTTGCTGGAGGAAACCACTTTTTTGCGCCGCCGTTCGTACCAACGAAAGGCGGGGATATTGTGGTTATCGCCGTGTAAAATGCCGGCCTGGCTGGCCGAAGTCTGAGACGAGAGGTCGGTTTCCCATTCGACCAGTTTGTGGCTGCCTTCTTCCAGCCAGCGCTTCATCGTGGGCGCGTAGCCGTCGCGCATGGCATTGAGCAAAATGGGGTCGGCCAGGCCATCTATTTCCAGAAAGAGGAAGCCGGGTACGTCGGTTTTCTCCGGGCGGGCCATCCGGTTGACTCGCCGCCGGACGACGTTGCGATACCAGGAACTGTCGTCGTCAATGGTCAGCAGGGAACTGGCGATGGTGTTAACGGCCGTTAACCCCAATGCCGCCCAAATCGCCGCGCCCAGACCACTCACTGTAAACCCAGAAACCAGCGACGCCGCCAGCATGATGATCACCCCGTTCAGAGCCAGCGCGGCCAACCCCAACGTCAGCACGGCAAAAGGGAGGATCAAATAGCTGAGAATCGGCCAGAGCAAAGCGTTGAGCAAACCAATCATCGCCACGGCCGCAAACGCCGACGCCACGCCCTCCACCTGCAATCCGGCCATCACAAAGTCTAGAAATACCAACGCCAACGTCTCAATGATCCAGATAATAACAATCCGAATGATTGAGCGCTGTACCCACGAACGTTTTTGTTTCAACCGGGTCTCCTACAAATCGAACATACGGCCGTTTCCCATGAATTACCTGAGCGCCTGGTTACGGCCGTAACGACGCCCTGGCCCATTCCACTGCAAACACCTGAGCAAAGTCGGCGATGGCCTGCGCATCTTCCGTGGCGAGGCGGTACTCTGTGAGTCCCTGCCCTGCGCCATAGGCGTGGAAACCGGCGTCCTTCATAGGCTTACCAATCAAAAAACCTCCCGAAGGCCGCCAGCCTCCGGGAGGTAGAACACGTTAAGGAACCATCAGGTTAATGACGCCACTAACCCCTTCGACCGTGTAAAAAAGTTGGCCGGTCGTGACGACCGTCGCATTGTCTACACGTTCGGAACCCCATTGATAGCCGGTGAGGGATGCCAGAGCCGCCAGATATGCCTGTTCTTGCTGCATGATCGGCTCATCGCAGAGCATGAGCGTAGAGGCGATAGGCCCCACGGTGAAGTAATCGTTGATGGGGTTCAGCGGGCCGGTGTAGGTATTGCAGCCGGCCGAGCCGGATACCTCGGTGTCGCCGAAGACGGCCGTTATCGTCGTCCCTTCCAACACCGGCTGCACTGCCCCTAAAGGACCAAACGACACAACTTGAAACTCGATGCCGGTGGCGCTGGACACCGGTTCTTGGGCGTCAGGCGCGCCAACGGCCGTGCCCGAACCTGAACGCTGGGCGATAAAGCGCAGCGTTCCGGCGCTGGCAAACATATCCAGGTACAGGTCGCCATCCTGGAAGAAGTAGATGGCCGCATTGCTCAGGCTAGACACAAACTGCTGGTCCAACGAATCCTCCGGGCAGGCCACCAGCGTGGTGGGGCCAGGAACGATGGTGATGCTGCTTTCGTCGGTGCTGTAGGTGGCCAGGACTGTGTTGCAGTCAGCTTTGATGCCGGCCGTGCCATCGGCGTTGAAGCGAATGGTGTAGCGGCCGGGGTCGTTGACAATCGTCTCGGTCTCCGGTGTGGTCAGGGAAACCCACTGCCAGGTCACACCTTGCAAAGAGGGTTCCAGCGGCGGCGCTTCCACCACCGGCACGTCGTCGGCGTTGACCGCTTCGACGAACTGAGCGGAGACCCACACCTGCCCATCGGGCAGGTTGGGCGCGGCAGCTACCCACCATTGGCCGTTGGCGCTGCGACCAATAATGCTGCCACTTTCGCCAAACGGAGCTGTGCCCACGTAGGGATATTCCGTGCCCGGCCCGGAACGCAAGAAAACGCCGTCCGGCGCGGTCACGGTCCCACGCGGCGACCCATCGTCGGTCGGTTCCGGCAAATCTACAAGTTCTTGAGCGGCGAAGCGCAGCGTACCGGCGTCGGCGAGCATGTCCATGTAAAGGTCGCCATCCAGAAAGAAGTAGACGGTGGCATTGCTGAGGCTGGCGACAAACTGGTCGGCGACAGAATCTTCGGGGCAGGCGACCAGGGTGGAGGGTCCGGGGGTGATGGTCAGGCTGCTGCCGTCTACCGTGTAGCTGGCGACGACGGCGTTGCAGTCGGCTTTGATGGCGGCTGTGCCATCGGCGTTGAAGGTGATGGTGTAGCGGGTGGGGTCGGCAACGGCCGTTTCATCCAGCGGCGTCGTCAATGCCACCCACTGCCAGACCACGCCGGTCAGTTCCGGTTCTGGGTAAATAACCGGCACGCTGTCGGCATTGACGGCTTCCACAAACTCGGCCGAGACCCAGACCTTGCCTTC
>CALFEW010000003.1 GCA_937958365.1 uncultured Chloroflexota bacterium
TGACCCCAATGCTTCTTACGCAATTCTGGATAATTGACGAGTCATCATGTTTTTCCTAATCAGCTTCGCATCTTATAGGTAGACACATAGTACTCGTCATATCCACTACACCGGTAGAACCTTTTATTGTTCCACTGCCAGAGGCAGTGGCTTCGAAAATTAGTGAAATCTGTGGAATCTATGGACAACCTTTTGGTTCTGGCTAGTCCAGGTTAGGTTCTACCCCAGGCAAACCTCAGAAACACCCCTTCGGGGATGTTTTGTTTTGAATTCTTGACTTTGGACAAATAAAAGGCCCGAAGAACCCATCCTTGTTAGACCATGTGCCGCTGCCGCGCCAGCCAGGCCACGGCCAAAAGTGGCAGACTGGCCCCCAGATAATACCAGGGTGCGCCAAAAGTCAGCCCGACGGCCGTCGCGCTGGTGATGTCGGCGGCGGGCAGCCCATTCAGCGGGCCAAGATACCAGAGGATGAGCAACAGGATTTGCAACGGCCGTTCCGTGCCTCCCACCACCCCCAAACACAAAGCCAACGCCGGAATAAACAGCCCCCCGGCCAAAAAGCCGGGCAGCAGCGCCGGCGCAGCCAGAAAACGCAGCAGCGCCCCACCGCCCAAGAGGATATAGAGCAGCACCCCCGCCACCCAGGTCGCCGCCAATTGTCTCCCCACGGGCGCGGGCGCGCTGAATAGAAGTTGATCCACCCCATATTTGCGCTCCCGCACCCCCATCTCCGACCAGAGCGGCAGCGGCCAGAGCCAGACCAGTGGCAGCAGCCAGCGCTGAACCCTCGCCAACGGGGCGAACAGGCAAGCCAGAATCAGCCCGGCAGCGACGGCATACCAGAGGAAAGGCCGCCCTTTCAGCAGTAATTTACCTTCGGCCAGGACGATTTGGGCGAAGAGGCTCAATTTGTTGTGGGCAGCGGCCACTGGCGTTAATTGACGGCCGTGTTCGATCCGGCTCTGGCGCGGGGCCTGTCTGGCAAATGGTGTGGCAAATCGCCCTGGCGACAGTTTTTCGCGCCAGGCACGCCACCAACTTTGGCGCGGTGAGCGGATCCGGCCGCGTGACGGGTCGAAGCGGTCGAACGGGAGGGCAGCCAAGACCGCCAACATCAGGGCCACCGCCACATAAAGCAGGCGTGGCACGGCCACGGCCGTCCAGTCAAAACCATTCCAGACAAAGGTTTGCATCGCCACCCCATCACTGCTCCCCAACAAGATGCCGCCACTATACGCGGTCCCCTGCGCTTGCAGGGCGACGGTCATCTCCTGTTCGATCACCTGAAAAGCGAGGAGATGGCCGCCCAAAGTAGGCACAATGAAGAGCCAGAGGCAGAAATAAAGGACGTTCCCGGCCGTTTCCTGCAAAAAGGGGGTGCAGTCGAAGAAAACGGCCGTTCCCGCCACCAACAAAACCACCGGCACGGCAAACACCAGAAAGGGCATGATCAGTTGATACAGGTCAAGCGTCTTATCCTCACCATGAATGAGCAGCATCGCCAGCGCGGCCAATACCAAAACCCCCACGATCACCAGGAGAACGGCCGTATTGCTGGCAAACTTTCCCAAGACATAGGCCAACCGGCGCAGCGGCGTGGCCGCCAAAATCTGCCCCACTCTCGTCTGCCGGTCCAGTTGCACAGTGCCCCGCACCAGGTAAAAGCCGACCAGCGAGAGGAAAAAGGCCAGGGTGACGGCCATCAGCGTGCCAATCCAGGCCGCGTTGTATTCGCCGCGATAATTGCCCAGGCGCAGCATAAACAGGCCGTCAATCACCTGATAGCCGAGCAGGACGGCCAGGGCAACCATCACCACAAAGCTGAACCGGCGCGTCCGCTCGCGGAAATCCGCCAGGGCTAACTGGTAAAGGGCGCTCATTGGACGGCCTCCGGGCGGCGGGCGATGGCATAGAGGTAGGCATCTTCCAGCGTGGCCGCCAGCGGTGTGGCGTCGGGATGGGGGGCGTTGGCGCTGACGATGCGGGCCAGGACGCCATCGGCGCGGCGGATGGTGTTGGTGATGAGGTAGCGTTGGCGCACGGCCGTTAACTCGCTGCTCGGCACAACCCACCCCCACACCTGGCCCGTCACCGCCTGTAATAATGTTTCGGGCAGGGCGTGTTGCAGGAGACGGCCGTCTGCGATCAGGGCAATGCTGCTCGCCGTCGCCTCCACATCAGAAACAATGTGGGTTGAGAGGATGACAATCCGCTCCCCGGCCAGATCGGCGATCAGGTTGCGGAAGCGCGCCCGCTCTTCCGGGTCCAACCCCACCGTCGGCTCGTCTACAATCAACAGGTGGGGGTCGTTGAGCAGCGCCTGGGCGATGCCCACCCGCTGCCGCATCCCGCCGGAAAAGCCGCCAATCGGCCGGTAGGCGGCCTCAGTCAGGTTGACCAGTTGCAGCAGTTCGTCAATGCGGCGGCGGGCCGGCCGTCGCTCTAGCCCCTTCACCGCCGCCAGGTAGGTGAGGAACTCGACGGCGTTCAGGTTGGGGTAAACGCCAAAATCCTGGGGCAGATAACCCAACACCCGGCGTAAATCGTCCGGCTGGCGGGCCACATCCGCGCCGTTCCAGCAGATAGTCCCGCTGGTGGGCCGGGTGATGGTGGCGATGATGCGCATCACAGTGGATTTGCCCGCGCCATTTGGCCCCAGCAATCCCAAGATGCCCGGCCCCAGGCGCAGGCTAAAATCGCGCAGCCCCCAGAAGCCGCCCCGGTATTCTTTGCTGACGTTTTCGATAACCAGTTCCATGATCGTGTTCCTTTGTCGTCAGATTGGTTCAATCTTCAGAGATTGAACCAATCTTCGTGTTCCTTTGTCGCCAGATTGGTTCAATCTTCAGAGATTGAACCAATCTTCGTGTTCCTTTGTCGTCAGATTGGTTCAATCTTCAGAGATTGAACCAATCTTGGAGCAAACTATTCATAAGCCAGCGTATCGCGCACCGTCAGGCGCACGGCGCTGCGGGCGGGCAACAGGCTGGCAATCGTCGCCAGAAGCAGTGCGCCCACCAGCCACAGCCCCAACCCGTTCAGCGAGAAGATGTAGACAATCGGCATGGTTAACAGTTGTTCCCCCAGGCGATTGTCCAGAAATTGGGTGATGGGCACGGCCACAATGGCGCTGAGCGCCCAGCTAATCAGGCCGATGAGCGCCCCTTCGACGATGACCATCTGGAAAACCGCGCCATGGGTCGCCCCGACGGCGCGCAGCACGCCGATCTCGCGGGTACGTTCCAGGACGTTCATGCCCATCGTGCCCATCAGCCCCAAGCCGCCCACCAGGGCGATGAGCAGCCCCATCAGCAGCAGCAGCGTGATGAGAATGTCAATGCGCGAGCGCTGCTGGGCGATGATCTGGCCGCCCGTGGTCAGGGTGGCGGCATACCCTTGTTCGGAGAGGCGCGTTTGGGCCGCCGCCAGCGCCTCTTCCTGCCGCGCCAGGTCGTGGCGGTCGGTGATGAGGCGCAGGCTGTTGACCTCGCCCGCGCCCCCCTCCAACTCAACCAGGACATCGGCGGTGACGTAGGTGATGGGGTTGGGCACATTGCTGGCCAGCCGGAAGACGCCGACGATGGTCACGGCCGTTTCCCGATCATTCAACCGCAGCCGAACCACATCCCCCACCCCCACGTCCGGGCGCAAATCGGCGAAGTGATTGTCCACCACGATGGCCTGGGCGTCGGTGGGTTGCAGCCAACGGCCGTCTAGCAGCGTCACCGGCCGTAAAGCTGTGTCCACCGGCGGCGCATAGACGACGATCTGATCGCTGGCCGTATCGTCGGCGTGGGGGACATTGGCTTTGGTGGTGCGCCAGCCTTCAACGGCCGTCACCCCCGAAACATCCGCCAGCGCCGCCTCTACCGCCACCAACGGGTAACGCTGCGCCAATTCCACATTCACATCCGACTGGTACGCGCCAAAGCTCTCATTGATTTCCCAATACAGCGACTCGCGCACGCCCAACATGGCGATGAAAATCGCCCCGCCCAGGGTCAACGTCGCCAGCGTCAGCCCCAGCCGACCCTTGCGGCGGAAGGTGTTGCGCAAAGAGAGCAGCAACGGCCGTGGCAGCCAGGGCAGCGCGTCCACCAGCCGATCCAGCATCCCCGATTGGCTGCTCGCGCTCAGGCCATAGGTCGTCATTGCCTCGCGCACCGTGCGCCGCGCCCCGCCCACCACCGGGACCAGCGCCGCCAGCAGCGGTACGGCCAGCCCAATCAGCAGTTGCAGCGCCAGCGACAGCGGCGGAATGGCGAAGGCCGATGGCGTGGCGTTGAGCATCGTCACCAGCCAGCGCGACAGGCCATAGGCGGCCAGCGCCGCCAGCGGCATGGCGATGAGCAGCGCCAGCCCGCCAAAGCCCAACACCACCCCCAGGTAAATGCCCATCACCTGCCCCATCGTCGCCCCCAACGCCTTCATCACGCCAATCTGCCGCACCTGCTGCCCCAACAGGGCGGTGATGGTGTTGGTGACCAGGAAGGCGCTGAGGAAAACGGCCAGCACGCTCAACGCGCCCATCAAAAGCAGCACAGTGTCAATGATGGCTTGCGCCGGATGCTGCCCCGGATTGGTGACGTTGACGTTGTAGACCGTGTACCCGGCAGCTTCGATTTCGGCGGCCACCCGGTCGGCGACTTCGCGCACCTGGGCGGCGTCGGTGGGGGAACCGGCCGTG
>CALFEW010000004.1 GCA_937958365.1 uncultured Chloroflexota bacterium
CTATCGCCCCCTGCTGCTGGCGGGGCGGGCGAGTCTGGTACGCGGTTCAACGACAGACACGCTCTGGGTCATGGGCGACGCGCCGGGCGGTGTGGCAGAGGATGAAACGGCCGTTTTGTCCACCCTGGCGCAGATGATGGCAAGTGGCCAGGCGGGGCCGTATTTGCGTTTCCGGTAGGAAAAGAGGGTGGGGGGAACGGCCGTTGCCGCGCGTGCCATTTTCCCCAACTGCCAGTTGCCTCAATCCGCGTTCGCAGATACAACTGAACGGGATGGGGTACAGTTCTTTCCAAAAGTGAGGTTTACCATGCAATTGCGCAAAACAACTCTAGTCCTGATTCTCCTGGCTTCTCTAACGCTGACAGCCCTGGCCGCCTGCGGACCACAGGCGACGGCGGCCGTCTCCGAAGCATATGTCACCACGCTGGCGGAGGAGAAGATGCAGGCCCTTAACGATGGCGATTACGCTACCTTTACCGCCGACTTCAGCGATGTGCTGGTAGGCGCAATACCGGAGGAGAGTTTCCAGGATTTGCGGGAGACAATTCTGGGGGCCAGCGGTCGGTTTGAGTCCGTCACCGGATTGCGCCTGGCCAACGCCAAGACGCCAGGGTACGTCAACTATAGTATCACCTCCAAATTCGAGGAGGAGGAGGTGTTGCTAACCCTGGTATATGCCGTTGATGGCGAGCAAGTTGAAGGCATTTTCTTCAATGCGCCGAAGCTGAATCAGGCGATGCAAGCCCCTTAAACCCGCAGGCGACAAGAACCCAACATGACCGATTTTCACCAAACGCCCCCTCTTCTCACCGAACACATCCTCTGGCATGATGGTTGTCCGCTACATGATTGGCTGGACCACCGTATGTTCAACGCTCAGGTCGAAGCGTTTGCTCTATAATCAGGTCATGCGTCCTTTTGAAATTCTCCTCCTGGCGGCCAATGGGCTGCTCTTGTTCTGGTGGCTGCGTCCGCTCAGCCGCTCGCGGTGGGCCAGTCTGCTTCCGGCGACCGCCCTCTTGCTTCTGCTGCTCCATCTGTTTTTGGAAGGCGGGCGGTGGCAAATGGTCCCGGCGTATGGGTTAACGGCCGTTGCCATCCCCCTCGTCCTGCTTACCCTGCGCCTGCCGGCGTCTCGCCCGCGCTGGCAAACCATTGTCGGCGGGCTGGTAGGGTTGATGGCGTTGGTGGTCGCCGCCGCCTTATCGGTTGCCCTGCCTGTGCCCAACCTGCCGCCCATGACCGGGCCTTACCCCGTCGGCACATTTTCCCTCTATCTGGTAGACCAGAGCCGCACCGACCGGTATGCCGACGCCCCCGACGCGCCCCGCGAACTGATGGTTCAGTTCTGGTATCCCGCCGCGCCAACGGGTCAGGAGGAAGCAGCGCTCTTTTTGCCCGATTTACCCCTGATGGCCCCGGTCATTGCCAGGCAGTTTGGCTTACCCCCGTTCATCCTCAACCATGCCAATCTGACTAGACTCGAAATCACTGCGTCGCCTCCGGCTGCCAACGGCCGTTTCCCCCTCCTCCTCTTTGCCCACGGCCTGACCGGTCTGCGCATCCAAAACAGCAGCATGATGCGCGAACTGGCCAGTCATGGTTATGTCGTGGCGGCCCTGGACCATACCTACGCCAACGCCATCGCCATTTTCCCCGATGGCCGCGCCATTCTTTACGACCCCTGCCGTCTCTTTTCCGTCTTGCCCAACTGCGCCGCCAACTACGTGGACGGCAACAACCTGGTGCGCCAATGGGCCGATGATATGGCCTTTTTGCTGGACACCATCGCCGCCTGGGACGAGACGACCAGCGGCATCCTGGCGGGCAAGGTGGCAACGGAGCGGGTGGGCGTGTTCGGCCACTCCACCGGCGGTGGGGCAACGCTGCAATTTTGCCTGGACGACCCTCGCTGCGTCGCCGGATTGGGCCTGGACGCCTGGCTGCTGCCGGTTGACCGGCGGGCGTTAACAGCCCCGCCCACACAGCCGTTCCTCTTTCTCAACACGCCGGACTGGCTGGGCGCGGAGAATCAGGCGCATGGCCGCAACCTGCTGCAAGCCCTGAACGTAGGCTACGAGTTGACTCTGGCGGGGACGGAGCATTTCGATTTTAGCGACATCGTCCTGCTCTCACCGCTCACGGCCCGCCTGGGCATCTCCGGCGAGATTGACAGCCTGTACAGCTTGCAGATGCAGAACCATGTCGTTTTGTCCTTTTTCAACCGGTATCTGCGGCTGGCGGACGATGATTTCCTGGAACGGCCGTCGCCCTACCCGGAGTTGACGATCCGACGGGTCAAGTGAAGACAAGGTGGGAGAGAATGGCCTTGTGGTCGACCATTCTGTCTACGTGGGAAAGATAGGCGAGGGGAAAAGGAAAACGGCCGTCGTCACCTTTGGCCCGGATTGCCCCGGTTTATCCCCACCCATGTGTTACACTCTTGGGGGATGAAGTGGGCGTTTAGAACTTACCGTCACCGTTTGTCCGCTGACTTTTCCTGGAAACGAAGGAACTGCCATGATGCCTGACCCCATTACCAACGACCTCCAGAACTGGCTGCTGGCAGGCGATGTCGCCATTCAATACCAGGTTTACCGCGATCTACTGGATGAAGAGCGCCCCGATTTGCGGGCGCGCATCGCCAGCGAAGGGTGGGGGGCACAATTCCTGGGCGCTCGCCAGCCAGCAGGCCATTGGGGCCGGGGATTTTACCAACCCAAGTGGATTTCGACCCATTACACGCTGCTTGACCTGAAGCATCTCGGTATCGAACCTGATCAGGCGTCAATCCGCGAAAGCATCAGCCATATCCTGGCGCGTCACACATCGGCCGATGGCGGCGTCAACCCGGCAAAAACCATTGAAAACAGTGACATCTGCGTCAACGGCATGTTCCTCAACTACGTCGCCTACTTCAGGATGCCGGCCGAATCGCTCCACGCCATTGTGGACTTCTTGATTGGGGTACAAATGGCTGATGGCGGCTTTAACTGCCAGTCTAACCAGCAGGGGGCTGTTCACAGTTCACTGCATTCAACCCTCTCGGTACTCGAGGGGATCGCTGAGTATCTGGCCCAGGGGTATACGTATCGCGCCGCCGAGTTGGGGAGCATTGCCTGTCAGGCGCAGGAATTCATTCTACTGCACCGGCTGTACCGTTCCGACCGCACCGGCGCGGTTATCAACCCTCGCTTTCTTATGCTATCCTACCCGTCGCGCTGGTTTTACGACATCCTGCGGGCGCTGGATTATTTTCGGAGCGTCGGCGCGGCTTATGATCCCCGGATGCAGGATGCGTTGGATGTCTTGCGGCAAAAACGGCGCAAAGATGGAACCTGGCCCCTTCAGGCCAGCCATTCCGGACAGACCCATTTCGACATGGAATCCCCCGGCCAGCCCAGCCGTTGGAATACGTTGCGCGTGCTGCGGGTGTTGCGGCACTTTGGCTTTACGTCCAGCGGTCAGACTGTCGTGTAACCGGGGGTAAGGTCTTTGGGAATTCATGGGGTTGACAACCAATGATACGTGATGCGTGAACCGTGGCCCAAGAGTCTTCGCGCATCAGGCATCACGTTTCACGGCAAACCCCACGAAATCCGAAAGACCCATTTTTATCTTGAAATTACTCCATTTTTGCCGCTTT
>CALFEW010000005.1 GCA_937958365.1 uncultured Chloroflexota bacterium
GAATGGGGGCAGGAGAGCCGGCAGGGCCGGCGCTGACCATTCCGGTGGCGGTTCGGCGTCTGGCGGCAGTTCGGCGTAATAGGCGAAATCGTCCTCGAAGTTGGGCGGTGGGGGCGGGGTGGGCGGAACGGCCGTCGCCATTTCTTCAAACAAACCTAGCTGTTCACCGTTCAGGCGCGCCAGGACCGCTTCTTGCGTTACCAATTCGCCCGTTTCGTCAATGTGGCTGATGGGGATGGCAACGGCCGTTAAGGCCCGGCCAATCAGATGGGTGCGGTGGCACTGCTCCGGTTTGCCTTCGGCGCACATCAGGGCCACGCGCAACTGTTTGTGGTAGGCGTCTTGCACCCGATTGAGGCCGGATTGGAAAACGGCCGTTTGCCTTACCTTCTCATAATCTACCTTGCCGTCGGTGTAACAGGCCGGGTCTTCCGGCTGGCCGCCTAGCGTGTCGCCCATGTAGACGTAGCGAATCCCGGCGGCGGTCAGGCGTGCGGTTAATTCGCTCTTGCCAAATTCCGGCTTATAGCGGGAATAGGGCCTGGAGCGCACGTCGAGCAGGTAGGCAATGTCATAGGCGCGCAGCGCGGCAATGAACTCGTCCATTGTCCGCGTACCGTAGCCGATGGTGTAGATGGGAATCATGGGCTGCACCGGGGTTTCACTTGGAATTTCACGGGGGTAATTTTAGGGCAAGTAGGCGTATCTGAAAAGGGGAACCCACCTCGCGGCGGTTTTGCGCCGCCGCGAGGCTGAAGCGTCAGGTACGGCCGTTAACACGCTGATACGGCCGGGCAGCAAACAAGAAAAACAAGCCCATGCCCAACAATCGGCCAATCCCGCTGAGGCCAAAGATGAACTTGAAGCTGACGGCGTCGGCCAGATAGCCGCCTAACAATGGCCCAATCACCGCGCTGCTGAAGACGGCCGTCTGGTACAAAGCCACAGCCCGCGCCCGCTGATTGTCCGGCGTCAGCAGCAGCAGCAGGTTGAAATTGGCCAGGTTGTACCCGGCCCATACGAAGCCGGCCAGGATGTTGATCAGCCCTACCTGCCAGGGCGCGGTGATGAGCGCCCAGGCAAAGGGCAGCACCGGAATGATAAAGCCGCACACCAGCATCACCCAAAAAGCGCCCCGCTTGTCTAGCAATCGGCCAAAGACCGCCTGGCCGATGAGCGCAGTGAGGCTGCTGACAGCCACCAATAGGCCGATGGTGGTTGTGCTGGCCTGGAATTCATCAACCAGATAAACGTTAAAAAAGGGCGCGGCGACTTGCAGCGCGAGATTCCAGATAAAGGCGCTGGCGACCAATCCTAAGTAGCCGGGGGCCTGTTTGATGGCTTTACGCAGATCGCCGCGTTGGTGGAGACGGCCGTTTTCCGTCATCATCGGCGGTTCGGCAATTTGTTGGAACAGCAGCGTGCTGATCATGCCAAAGATGAAGGCCAGCCCAAAGACAATCTGATAGCCCAGCACTGGCGAATCGGCCCAGGCGTTGCCGACGGTGATGATGCGTCCGGCCAGCGGCGCTACCAGCAGCGCAGCCAGGCCCATCGCCACGTTGCGGCTGCCAAAATAGCGCCCGCGCATGGTGTTGGGGATCAGATCGGCCACCAGGGAGGTCCAGCCAGGACCGCCCATGTTGGCGGCGAAGGCGCGCACGCCTTCCAAAAGGACAATCAACAGGATGGCGACTGCCGGTTGGCCGACGAAAAAGGGGAAAAAGGCAAAACCCAGCAGGACAAAACGGGCCACGCCGCCGCCGGTCCATACCACTACCGGTTTGCGCCGGCCGACTTTTTCGATGAGTTTTGCGCCGGGGAAGAGGGCCAGCGCGCCCAGCAGGTTGCCAACGGCCGTGAGCCAGCCAATCTGCCCGTTGCTTGCGCCATAGGCCAGCGCAAACAGGGCGACGTAACCCAGAAAGAAGTTTTCGCTGGTGGCCGCAAACAGGCCATCTAGCCAAAAATAACGCAGATTGCGGACTTGTTTGCCGGTAAGGGGTTCGTCGGCTTTTTCAGCCAGCCGCCGATCGAGAGGCCGCACAACGGCCGTCCAGTTCCAACGCTGTGGTTTCAGATGATCAACGGCCGCATTCACGCGCTGTTGGACGAGATTTTTACGCCAGGGTGAAGGTTTATTAGACATTCGTCTAATTATAACAAGCTATTTCGCATCGGATGGGTTGATTTTTGTCTGAAAACGATTTGGCCATGGGCAGAAACGGCCGTTTTGAGATGAGAGGTTGCTTACCGCCGCCGATGGGTGGTGTATTGTGCGTTAAAATCCGGGCCTATGCAGCAATCAACGATGCGAACATGGGCCTGGATAACGGCCGTTTCCCTTTTATTCCTGGCAGGCTGCGAACGGCCGTCGGCCGACCCCACACCGGCAGCCCAGGCGGACGCCGCCATCACCCCGACGCCGACATTAGCCGCTACCGCTTCGCCTGTGCCCGCTTCTCAACCGTCGCCAACCGCCAGTCCCCAACCGCCAACTCCCCTCCCCCCAACCGCCACGCCTTTCTACACCGGCGCGCTGTCGCCCGCTTGCGGCCAGCTTTTGCCGATTTTGCCGGACGAGACAGTGGCCGTGGTGGACAGCCTTACGCCGGACGCCCTGGCCCTGAGCAATCTGGAAGCCATCCTGCCCGCCGCCGCCCAACCCGCCTGGGAATACTTGCTGACCAATCCGCAGAACGTGGGTCTGGTGGCCTTCCGCCTGGGCAACGAGGCCAACGGCGTTTACCTGAACGCCGATGCGCCCATGCCGCTGGCCTCGGTGGTGAAGATTGTCCATCTGGTGGCCTACGCCGAAGCCGCCGCCGCCGGCGAATTGGACCCGGCCAGCTATGTGCCGGTGGCCGAGTTGGAACAATATTACCAGCCCGGTCTGGACCTGGGCGCACACCAGCAGGCCATCGCCGATCTGGAGGAGCAGGGGGTAGTCATTGGCGAACCGCCGCAGATTCGTCTCAGCGACATACCCTGGATGATGATGCGCTACAGTTCCAACGCGGCGATGGATTATTTGCACAGACGGTTGGGGCAAGAGCGGATTGAGGCAACGGCCGTATCCCTCGGTCTTACCACGCAAACGGCCCCGTGTCCGTTCCTGGGGCAGTTTTTGGCGATGGGCAACTTCACGCGCAGCGGCAGCGATGTGACGGCCGTTGAAGAGTACATCGCCGAACCGGCCGTCTACGGCCAGGAAGCCGCGCTGCTGGCCGACGCCTACGTCAACGATGCGGACTTTCGAGAAACGCAAACGGCATGGCGGCGGGAAGAGCGACGGCCGTCCATGCCAGTGCAGCGCCTCTTCAGCGACACCCTCAATCCACAAGGCTCGGCCGGGGAGTATGCCGGGTTGATGGCCCGCCTGGCGCAAAACGGCCTGAGCAACCCGGACAGCAGCTTTATTGCCCGCCGCTACCTGGAATGGCCGATGGTTTTTGAGGCCAATCAGGAATTATTCAGCAATTTGGGTTACAAGAACGGCTCGATGCCCGGCGTGCTGACCACAGTCTATTACGCCTATCCACTGGGTGAGGCAACGCCGGTGGTGGTGGCGCTGTTTTACCGCGACCTGCCGCAGCGTACCTACCAGGATTGGCGGCGCAGCCTGCCCCACGACGAACTGGCCCGCTGGCTGCTGTCCGACCCGGCGGCGATTGGTGCGGTGAAGCAGGCGTTGGGCGGTTAGAGAGAAAAGATCAAAGATTAAAGATGCGTGATGGAAGCCGGTCACTACTCGCCTCAGTCTTCAGTCTTCAATCTTTAATCTTCAGTCTTTAATCTTCTGGGGGCAGAATTCCTCGTTCCTGCAAAACGGCCAGGATGGTTTCGACAATCTCATCCACCGTCTGCAAATCGGTTTCCACGATGATTTCGGGGTTTTCCGGCTCTTCGTAAGGCGAAGAAATGCCGGTGAAGTCGGGGAGTTCGCCGGCGAGGGCTTTGGCGTACAGCCCTTTGGTGTCACGCCGCTTCACCACGTCCAGGTCGCACTTGACGTAGATTTCCAGGAAACGGCCGTCTGGAACCAACTGCCGCGCCAACAACCTGTCCGCAGCAAACGGCGAGATAAAACAGGCCAGGGTCACATGACCATGGGCAAACGACAACCGCGCCAACTCGCCCGCCCGGCGAATGTTCTCCTGGCGGTCGGCGCTGCTAAAGCCCAGGTCGCCGTTCAGACCGTGGCGCAGATTGTCGCCGTCCAGGTACATCGTGTGAATGCCCTCGGTGAAGAGGCGCTGCTCCAACTTCTTGGCAATGGTAGATTTGCCAGAGCCAGACAACCCCGTGAACCAGAGAACGGCCGCTTTGTGTCCATGTCGCGCTTCCCGCTGCGCCAGAGTGATGCCCGCCTGCTCCCAGATTACGTTGCTCGACTTGCGCCGTACAGGGGCGCTGTCTACCTCTCCTTCACGCAGCGCCGCCACGTTCTGCGATTGGCCGCGAATCATGCCGGCGGCGACAGTGTTGTGGGTCGCCGGGTCAATGAGAATGAAATTGCCCGTGGCCCGGTTGAGCTGGTACGGGTCGTAATAAAGCGGATGCGTGGTAGTCAGTTGGATACGGCCGATTTCATTCAACGTCAGCGTCGCCGCCGGTTCGCGGTGCATGGTGTCCACGTCAATTTTGTAATCCAGTTCGGCGACGAAGCCATTCACCAGACGGGTGGTGTGCTGCACCTGATAGGCGGCGCGCAGTTTCAGCGGCTCTTCGCTCATCCAGCAGATGGTGGCGTCCAGGCGGTTGCTCTTCTGCGGCAGGTTGTGGGCGCGCACAATCATGTCGCCGCGGCTGATGTCTATCTCGTCGGTCAGGGTCAGAATCACCGAATCACCGACGTTGGCCGATTCCAGATAGCCATCGGCCGTGACAATGGCCGCTACTTTGCTGGGCAGGCCGGACGGCAAAATCACCACGTCTTCGCCCTGGGCGATGCGGCCGGAAGCCACCTGCCCGGCGTAACCGCGAAAGTTCTGGTTCGGCCGGATGACGGTTTGCACCGGATAGCGAAAATCTACGTTGTTCAGGCTGGCGCCCACGTTGACGTGTTCCAGGTGGTGGAGCAGCGTGGGGCCTTCATACCAGGGCATGTGGTCGCTTTTGTCCACCACGTTGTCGCCGCGTAGAGCGGAGATGGGGATGGTGGTGACGCCCTGCACGTTCAGCTTGCGGGCAAACTCGGCGTACTCCTGGACGATTCGTTCGTAAACGTCCTGGGCGTAACCCACCAGGTCCATTTTGTTGACGGCCACGACCAGGTGGGGGATGCGCAGCAGGGTCGCCAGGAAGCCGTGACGCTTCGATTGCGTCAGCACGCCGTGGCGGGCGTCTATGAGGATGATGGCCAGTTCGGCGGTGGATGCGCCGGTGACCATGTTGCGGGTGTACTGGATGTGGCCGGGCGTGTCGGCGATGATGAATTTGCGTTTGGGCGTGGCGAAGTAGCGGTAAGCCACGTCTATGGTGATCTTCTGCTCACGCTCGGCGCGTAAACCGTCCATCAACAGAGCCAGGTCTACTTCTTCATCGCCGCGATTCTCGCTGGCGCGTTCAACGGCCGTAAGCTGGTCTTCAAAGATGGCTTTGGCGTCGTACAACAGCCGGCCAATCAAGGTGCTTTTGCCGTCATCTACACTGCCGGCGGTGGTGAAACGGAGGAGGTCAATTTGGGTCATAGTTGTTCGTTGGGAGTTATTGGTTGAGAGTTGGGAGTTAAAACTATTGGCGCTTGCCCCCACCCTAGCCCTCCCCCAAAGGGGGAGGGAACTGGCTCCCTCTCCCTTTGGGAGAGGGCTGGGGAGAGGGTAATGCCTGTATAGATACAAACTATCAACTCAAAAATACCCTTGCTTTTTACGGTCTTCCATGGCGGCTTCGGAGCGTCTGTCGTCGGCGCGGGCGCCGCGTTCGGTGATGCGGGCGGCGGCGACTTCGGCGACGATGTCGGCGACGGTGCAGGCGGTGGAGAGGACGGCGCCGGTGCAGGTCAGGTCGCCGATGGTGCGGAAGCGCACGGTTTGGCGCTGGATAGTTTCTTCGCCGACGGGATAGACGACGGCGGAGGCGGCCAGAATCATGCCGTCGCGGTGGATGACGTCGCGCTGGTGGGAGAAGTAGAGGGTGGGCAGTTCGATGTCTTGCAGTTGGAGGTACTGCCAGACATCAAGTTCGGTCCAGTTGCTGATGGGGAAGACGCGGAAGTTTTCGTTGGGTTTTTTACGGCCGTTATACAAATTCCACAGTTCCGGCCGTTGGTTCTTGGGGTCCCACTGACCGAACTGGTCGCGGTGGGAGAAGAAGCGCTCCTTAGCGCGGGCTTTCTCCTCGTCGCGGCGCGCGCCGCCAATGGCCGCGTCTACCTTGAGTTCGGCCAGGGCGTCGAGCAGGGTGACGGTTTGCAGGCCGTTGCGGCTGGCGTAGGGGCCGGTTTCTTCGACGGCGCGGCCCTGGTTGATGCTGTCCTGGACGCAGCGGACGATGAGGCGCGCGCCGAGTCTGGCGACCAGGGCGTCGCGGAAGGCCAGGGTTTCGGGGAAGTTG
>CALFEW010000006.1 GCA_937958365.1 uncultured Chloroflexota bacterium
GTGGCCTGCCGTTCCAGCAGCAGTTGGGGTGGGAGGGGGCGATAGAGGGTGGTGCGTCCTTCGACTGTTTCCAGGGCCGCGCCACGGCCGTGCAGCCGCTTCAACGCCTCATAAACCATCGAACGGGGCACGCCGGACTCTTTGCTCAACTGGTAGCCGGTCGCCGGATGCTCGCGGAGCAGAGCCAGGTAGACTTTGGCTTCGTATTCGGTAAAGCCAATGTGGAGTAAATCGGTCAATAAATCCATTCTGTTCCCTAGTTGTTTGTAAAATGACTAATAGTGATATTCTAAACAACTAAGCGACGGTGGTCAATAAGTTTGTGTAAGAACCTGGTAAGGATTTCCCTCCCCTTCATCGCCTCCCAAAGGGCGGGGAAATCTGGCGACCTCGCCTTTTGGGAAAGGGGAATCGCCAATTGTCTGCCGCACGGCCGTTATCCGTGATACAATCCGCCCCTGAAACTGCATTGGGAGATTAACCATGAGTACCGAATTTACCATTGAGAAAATCGCCGACTTCGTCGGTCAGAAAGTCACGTTGCAGGGCTGGCTGTATGCCAGCACGCGCAAAGGCAAACTGCTGTTCGTGCGGCTGCGCGATGGCACGGGCATTTGCCAGGGCGTGGCCTACGAGCCGGAAATCGGTGAGGAGTTGTTTGAGACGCTGAAACGCCTGGGCCAGGAGTCGTCGTTGGTGGTGACCGGGCTGGTGCGGGAAAACGGCCGTGCGCCCGGCATCCCCGGCGGCTACGAAATCGGCATCGAAAGCGCCACCGTCTTGCAAGACGTCAACGATTACCCCATCACCCCCAAAGATCATGGCGTCGAATTTTTGATGGACAACCGCCACCTCTGGCTGCGCTCCAGCCAACAATGGGCCATTATGCGCGTCCGCGCCACCATCAAACGGGCCATCATAGACTTCTTCGACGACCGCGGCTTCCTCAACATAGACACGCCCATCATCACCCCCGCCGCCGCCGAAGGGACCAGCACCCTCTTTGAAGTAGACTACTTCGAGGAAAAAGCCTACCTGGCCCAGACCGGTCAGTTGTACAACGAGGCCAACATCATGGCTTTTGGCAAGGTCTACTGCTTCGGCCCAACCTTCCGCGCCGAAAAGTCCAAAACCCGCCGCCACCTGGCCGAGTTCTGGATGGTCGAGCCGGAGGTCGCCTTCTGTGACCTGGATGATTTGATGGCGCTGGAGGAGGAATTTGTCAGTTATGTGGTGCAGACCACGCTGGCGAAACGGCGCAACGAACTGGCCTACCTGGAACGCGACCTGACGGCGCTGGAAAATATCAAGCCGCCCTTCCCGCGCATCAGCTACGACGAAGCCGTCGAACGCATCCTCGCCATTCGCGAAGCCACCGACGACCCGGAACTGAAAGAGCAGCTCAACATTGAATGGGGCGACGATTTTGGCTCGCCGCACGAAACGGTGCTGACGAAGCAGTTCGACAAGCCGGTGTTTGTTTACGGCTATCCGACGCAGGTGAAGGCGTTTTACATG
>CALFEW010000007.1 GCA_937958365.1 uncultured Chloroflexota bacterium
TGGACATGATTCGCAACGATATGGGGCGGGTGGCGACGATTGGCAGCGTGGCGGTGCCGGAATTGTTTGCCGTGGAGCGGTATCCCACCCTGCTGCAAATGACTTCCACGGTGACGGCGCGCACTGCTGTCCCTGTGAGCGACATTTTCCGGTCCATGTATCCCTGCGCTTCTATCACCGGCGCGCCCAAAGTGCGGACGATGCAGCTCATTCGCGGCCTGGAGCCGGAGCCGCGCGGTGTGTATACGGGCGCGGTGGGTTTCATCGCGCCGGGGCGACGGGCGCAGTTTAACGTGGCGATTCGCACGGTGGTGGTGGATCGGGAGAGGGAAACGGCCGTTTACCACGTGGGCAGCGGCGTGGTTTGGGACTCTGACCCGGCGGCGGAATACGCCGAATGCCTGTTGAAAGCGCAGGTGTTGTTGGCGCAAAGGCCGGAATTTGACTTGCTGGAGTCGCTGCTGTGGACACCCGACGAAGGATACGTTTTGTTGGATCGGCACGTAGCCCGGCTGTTGGACAGCGCCGTTTATTTTGGTTTTGCGGTGGCGGAAACGGCCGTGCGCGATGCTCTGGCTGATCTGGCGGTCGGGTTGACGGAGCCGTGTAAGGTGCGATTGCTGGCGGGGCGAAACGGCCGTTTGCAGGTTGAATGTGCGCCCCTGCTAAGATTACCCGATCCGCCTCTGGTCGGATTGGCCCGCGAGCCGGTGCAGTCTGACGACGTGTTTTTATACCACAAGACGACTCGTCGCCAGGCGTATGAAGCGGCCAAAGCGTCGCGGCCCGATTGTGACGACGTGATATTGTGGAACGAGCGTGGTGAACTGACCGAGGCGAGCAGTTCTAACCTGGCGCTGGCACTGGCTGGCGAATTGTGGACGCCGCCGGTGGGCTGTGGGCTGCTGGCGGGCACGCTGCGAGCGGAGATGTTGGCGAACGGCCGTGTCCGGGAAAAGGTGTTAACCCTGGAAGATTTGCAGCGGGCGGAGGCGATCTATCTGATGAACTCTGTGCGCGGTTGGCGGCGGGGGGAGATTTTAATACAAAGGGACAAAGGGACGTAAGGGACAAAGGGATAAAAGAGGCTTCTTTGTTCCTTATGTTTTTTTGTGCCTTTGTCATACATTCTTACCGAGGAGAGATCATGCAAATTTTGGTGACAGGCGGGGCCGGTTACATTGGCAGCCATACGGTTGTGGAGTTGTTGACTGCCGGGTATGAAGTTGTGGTGGTGGACAATCTGGCGAATAGTAAGGAAGAATCGCTGCGGCGGGTGGCGCAAATTACCGGCCAGACGGCGACGTTTTACCGGGTAGATTTACGCGATAAAGCGGGGTTGACGGCCGTGTTCCGCCAGCACGCCATCGAAGCCGTCATTCACTTTGCCGGGCTGAAGGCGGTGGGTGAATCGGTGGCGATGCCGTTGGACTATTACGACAATAACATCGGCGGCACGGTGGCGTTGTGCCAGGTGATGGCTGAACAGGGTGTGAAGAATCTGGTGTTTAGCTCGTCGGCGACGGTGTACGGCGAGCCGGAAATCGTGCCGGTGACGGAGGCTATGCCTTTGCAGGAGGCGACCAATCCATACGGCCGTTCCAAAGCCATCATCGAAAAGATTTTGCAAGACCTGTACGTGTCTGACAACGGCTGGAATATCGCCTTGCTGCGCTATTTTAATCCGGTGGGCGCCCACGGCAGCGGTCGCATTGGCGAAGACCCCAATGGCCCGCCCAATAATTTGATGCCTTACATTGCACAGGTAGCGGTGGGGAAACGGCCGTTTCTGCGCGTGTTTGGCAATGATTATGCCACCGCGGATGGCACGGGTGTGCGCGATTACATCCACGTGGTGGACCTGGCCGTCGGCCATCTGAAAGCGTTGGACAAGTTGGCGGAGAATCCCGGCGTGGTGGTGTATAACCTGGGCACAGGCGTGGGGTATTCGGTGCTGGAGGTTGTGGATGCTTTTGCCGAAGTCAGCGGGCGCGACATTCCTTACCAGGTGATGGCGCGGCGACCGGGCGACGTGGCTGTCTCCTACGCCGATCCGTCGCTGGCGGCGCGGGAATTGGGCTGGCGGGCCGAGCGTAACCTGGCGGATATGTGCGCCGACGCCTGGCGCTGGCAGTCGCAAAACCCGAATGGCTATGAATTGTGAATTGTGAATTGTGAATGTAGGAGTGATGGGGTTAAGATGGGGGTCGTTGCTGCCGCCATTTGGCGAGGCCCCAGATGAGGAGCGCCAGGGTGGCGATGAGCAGGGCGATACGGCCGTAAACGGCCGGGGATTGGGAAAGCAGGGCAATCTTGCGCGAAGTTGGTTGGGCTGCCGGGACCTCGCCGGGTAGCTGACCGGTCTGGGCAAGTTGGTCCAGGCGTTCCAGGCTTTGGCGAACGATGGCGCGGGCGCTGGTTTCTAACAGCGGTGTGGCTTGCTGCTGCAAACCGCCGCCGACTTCTGTTTGTGTTTCGTAATAAAGCACAGTGTGGTTGTTGTGAGGTTCAAGGTGGAGACGGCCGTTGCCCCCTAATTGGCCTGTTTTGCTTTGGGCGGAAAAATCAAAAGCGTAGCCGATTTGCGGTTGAACGGCCGTAAGCCGAAAGGTCCCTTCGTACGTCCCGGACAGCGGGCCAACACGAACGAACAGTTTGCCGGCGAATTGGTCCTCGCCCACCCGGATGACAGTCTGCCCTCCAGGCAATATCCGGCTCAGCACTTGTGGGTCGAACAGCAAAGGCCAGAGCGCGTCTGGCGTCACAGCAAAGGTATAACTTCCCTGGATTTTCATCGAAACGGCCCCTTTCACTCCCATGCATCTAATAACGAGGGTGGCAACGTCGGCTTTTCAGTCGCGGTGAAGATTAGCCCGACTTCCGGTCCCCATCTTGCGCCGCCAGAGATTCTATCTTGTCGGCCAGATTGTCAAGTTGGGTAATAAGCGTTTGTACCTCGTCGCGGGTGGGGATGCCTCTGGCGCGCACAATTTTTTCGATTTCGCTGGCAGTCGCGCTAAGTTTTTCTTCGGCGATGCGCGCAGGGTCACTGAGGAGCTTTTCGCGCAGATGGGTAGCATCTTCTTTCGCCAGGTCACCGCGTTCGGTGAGGCTTTGCAGCCGTTTGTCAATTTCCTGGTCTACATGGTTGAGGAGTTCGAGCGGGGAGGTGAGGCTGCGGCGCAGGGTATTGATGGTTTGACCGCCAGCCTGGACCAACCCGGTGAGAACGGCCGTTGGCAGGAACCCACTGCTCTTTTTTTCTTGCTCAAAGATAATTTGGGTGAGGGTAACGGCCGTTAAATCTTCTTCAGTTGTATGATCCACAACCCGGACTTCTTCACCCTGACGAATGAGATCGGCGATGCCCTCAAGTGTGATATATTTTTTGGCTTCAGTGTCGTAGAGCTTACGATTTGGATAGCGCTTAATGACCGGCATGAACTTGCTCCTCTATGAAACACTGCTTCATTTTAACCGATTATAAGCCTGATCAGGCTGGATGCAAAAGAACAGGGGGAGAAAACGTTATGTTTTCTCCCCCTTAGCTCTTGCCCCAGAGTGATCCCTATGCGATTGCCCGTTTCTGACGCCGAATAGTAAAGCGCCAGTTTATAAGTGTTTCATAGGTGGCTGCTTGACTGAACGTCAGCTTAGGCCACGGTTTTCTTCAAAGATTCTACCTTGTCGGTTAGTTCGGTTACTTTGGCGTTGAGGGCATCAATATCACCTTTGGTGGGAATATTGAGCCGATCCAGTACGCTGTCAAACCGCTTGTCAATTTCTTCTTGAGCGTTATGCGTGGTATCTTGAGCTTTCTTTTTCCGTTTTTCGACGACTTCGTTGATGAGTTTACGGCCGTCTTTTTCGGCAATTTCGCCACGCTCAATGAGCTTATTGACGAATTCTTCCACTTCTTCCTGGGCCAGGACAACGGCGCCAATGCCGGCCATCAAAACGCGACGGACTGCATCCAACAAAGCATTTGGCTCACTGTTGACCTCTTCCTCGATAATTTCGATCTCAGCCATGGTTTGATCCTTTTTATGTAACAACGTCTTCAATCAAGTACGTGTTAGTCAAATGGTTGTTAAGCGACTGCTTCCGGGTTCAACTCATCCAGTTTCTTGGACAATTTGGTGATTTTGTTGTTCAGGGAGCGAATTTCCGAACGGGTGGGCATATTCAGGCGATGAAGAACAGATTCCATGCGTTTGTTGAATTCTTTCTCGGCCCGTTTGTTGGCTTTTTCCGCTTCTTTTTTGCGATCATCAACGAGTTCGTTGACAGAATCTTTTACTTTCTTTTCGGTTTCTTCGCCATGTTCAACAAATTTGTCTACCAGGTTGAACAGTTCATCTTGTGCCATTGCCGCAGCGCCCAGACCAACGAGGAATACTTTGTGTACATTGTCAACGACGATAGCGGGCAACCCGCCATTTTCTTCTTCTTCAACGGTTTCGATAACTATTTCATTTTTCATGATTAAACCTCCCAGGTTTATTATTGGTAAGTGTGTGTCTGTATTCGACACAATAAATTTTGGTGGTACACTGCTGCACGCTCATGACGCACTGCATCATGAAGGAATATAACACAGTGCGTCATGGATGTCAATACCTAATCAACCACCGCACGCGGCGTAGAGTGGTTCGGAAAAAGAGAGGAGGGGAGTATAATACGTGCTTAACTTTCCGGGAGGTAAAATAGCTATGAGTGACGAAGTTGTGCGATGTAAAGCAATAACGAAGGCGGGGACGCAGTGCAAGAATTATGCACAGGCCGGTTCAGGGTACTGCCGAATTCATCAGGATCAGCCAACGGCCGTAACGCCAGATACGGCATCGGTGTCTCGTTTGCAAGGGCTGGTGGGTGAGTTGGATGGCTTGGTAACAGATTTAAAGACCACACTTGTTAAAGAAGAGACGCCCAAAGACCCGACGATGGCTGATTATCCGCTGCGCCTGCTCCGACTGGTACGGGAGAATCTGGGTCGTTTTTCCCCGGACGTGCAGTTGGGCATTTTAGAGGGCTTTGAAGAAATGACGGTGGACGATCTGACCGACCTGGATACCTGGAAAGGCATGGCCTACATGTTTGCCTATTCGGCGCGTTTTCAGGCAGGGCAGGTAAAGGATCGGGTGAATGAACGTTTGCCGGAGGCGCTGCAACCGGAAACGATGCTGCGTTTTGTGCGCAATCATGTCGATCGCTTCGCGCCGGACGTGGCCAAGGACTTGATGAACAGTCTGGAAGGGGCCAGTAAGGAAGATTTGTTAGACCCGGATACCTGGAAGGGTATGTGGTATATGTTGAACTATTCGGTCCAATTTCAGGCGGAGCAGTTGAAGCAGCGGCTGATAGGAGCGGAAGCCGAAGCGGAAGAGGAATAGCAGTTCGCGCTTGGGCCGTTTTGGCGTTTGGAGGAAGGTTTGGAAGAAGAGATTGATTTACGGCCGTATATGCAGGCCCTGCTGAAAAGCTGGAAATGGATCGTGGTCGTCGCTGTTTTGGCGGCCGTTGTTGCTTTTGTTGTCAGCTCTTTACTGCCGCCAACGTATAAAGCCACGGCTTTGGTAGCTGTTATAAAACCGGGTCAGTTAGTTCAGTTTGATGAACGTTTTGCAGCTTTGGCCGAGACCCAACCGTTGAAAGCCTATCCTGAATTGGCAACCAGCGACGAGATTTTACAAGAGTTGCTGGTCGAAGTGTCGGAAATTGCCCCGGGCATTCATTCTTTAGAAGCTTTGCGAATGGCGACCGAAGCCAGCGCAGGCGCAGACCCCAGTATCGTGCGCCTTTCTGTGACATATGATCAACCTGAAGTGGCGGCCGAAATTGCCAATCTTTGGGCTGAACTCTTTGTCAACCGGGCCAATGAGATTTTTGGTGATCAGGGAGGAGAACCATTGGCTTATTTTGAAAGCCAGCGGGAAAACGCTGCCCAGGAACTTGCCAGAACCGAACAGACATTGATTGAATTCCAGGCGCGCAATCGCTCTGTCATTTTGCAGAATGAGCTGACTTCATTGCAACAAGCACAAGCCAATCAGTTGGCAAAACAACAACAAATCACGACGATTTTGCAGGACATTCAGGGTTTACGAAGCCAACTGGAAGACGGTACGAGCGAGACAACTTCGTCTTATCGTGATCAGTTGACGGCGCTGCTGCTGCAGATTCGGGCTTTTGGCGGTGGTTTTATTAATGAAACGGCCGTCTCCTCGCAGTCGCCCTGGCAAATTCAAATTGATGCCAATCAATTCACCGATGCGAGTCTTGGCGAACAAATCGCCTTTCTAACCAGTCTGCAAGCTGCCTTAACCGTGCAGGTGGCGGAAGTTGAGACAAATGTGGCTGGGTTGGAACCGCAGATTTTGGTATTACAACAGCAAAAACAAGAAATGGATACGGAGAATAATCGGCTGACGCGGGATTACATGTTGGCCGAGGAAACGTATACGGCCCTGGCGCGCAAAGCAGATGAAGAACGGATTACGTCGCAGGATACAAGTAGTGGCGTGCGGTTGGCCAGCAGAACGGCCGTGCCGGA
>CALFEW010000008.1 GCA_937958365.1 uncultured Chloroflexota bacterium
CAATACGTGGCGGCCGAGGAGCAGCTAGACGATCTGGTGGCTGACCGGGTGCAACACTTGCTGCAAGCCGCGCCCGGCGCACAGGCAGCGGCTAAAGAGTTAATTCGCGTGGTGGCCCATCAACCGAAAACGGCCGTGCGCGAATACACCACCCAACTCATCGCCCAACGCCGCGCCAGCGACGAAGGCCGCGAGGGCATGAGTTCCTTTTTAGAAAAGCGACGGCCGTCCTGGCAAGAAGGAACGAAAACTAAATAACTTACAGAACTGAGATTGGAGATTAGGGACTGGTCAATCTCCAATCTCCAAAATGTCAGTACACAATGACGCCTGACGCGAGACTTTTATGAGCGAACAAGAAGCCATTCAGAAGGCATCTTACCCGTTGACGCGGCAGATTTTGGCCGAAGATTTGCGCTCGCTGGGCGTGAAACCAGGCATGACCCTGCTGGTACACTCCTCCTTAAGCGCGTTGGGCTGGGTGAACGGTGGGCCGGTGGCCGTGATTCAGGCGTTGATGGACGTATTGACGCCGTCTGGCACGCTCGTTATGCCTACCCATTCCGGCGACCTGTCTGATCCGGCACAGTGGCAGAACCCGCCGGTGCCATTCAACTGGCAGGCCGTCATCCGCGAAACCATGCCCGCTTATGACGCCAGACTGACGCCGACGCGGGGCATGGGACGCATCCCGGAATTGTTCCGTACCTGGCCGGATGTGCAGCGCAGCGATCACCCGCAGGTCTCGTTTGCCGCCTGGGGCAAGGAGGCGGCTTTTGTCACCGAGGGTCACAAACTGAAGAACAGCCTGGGCAATTCGTCACCGCTGGCGCGGGTGTATGATCTGGATGGTTATGTGCTGCTGCTAGGTGTGGGCTACGGCAACAACACGTCGTTCCATCTGGCGGAATATCGCGTTGCCAATCCGCCGATGATGACCCAGGGCGCGCCGATTTGGGAAAACGGCCGTCGCACCTGGAAAACTTACTCCGACGTAGATTTCAACGACGATCCCTTTCCGGCCATCGGCCAGGATTTCGAGCAGGTTCATCCGGTGGCTAAAGGATTGGTCGGCCTGGCCACCTGCCGCCTGTTTTCTCAGCCCCACGCGGTAGATTTTGCCGTGAAGTGGTTGACGGACTTTCGACGGAATCTATAAGCTGTTAGCTGCAAACCGAACGGCATACAAAACACGGATTACGGAACACGGAACACGGATTACAAAACAAAGGACCCATCTTATGTTCAAAAAGATTCTGGTAGCAAATCGGGGTGAAATTGCCCGGCGTATTTTTGTGGCCTGCCGGGAGTTGGGCGTGGCGTCGGTGGCCGTTTATTCAGATGCGGACCGGGATGCGCCGTGGGTGCGCGTGGCCGACGAAAGCTACCATTTGCCGGGCGTAACGGCAACGGAGACCTATTTGCGGCAAACGGCCGTTCTCGACATCGCTGCGCAGTGTGGCGCGGAAGCGATCCATCCCGGTTATGGGTTCCTGAGCGAAAACGCCGATTTTGCCGCCGCCTGCGCCGACCGGGGTATCGTCTTTATCGGTCCGGGACCGGAGGCCATGCGGTTGCTGGGCAGCAAGGCAGCTTCCCGCGAGCTGGCGCAGCAGGCAGGCGTGCCTGTTGTGCCCGGCGTAGATGGCGCAGGCAAATCCCTGGCCGAGTTGGAAGCGGCGGCGGAGGCCATTGGCTACCCTGTGTTGATAAAGGCCAGCGCCGGCGGCGGCGGCAAAGGGATGCGCGTCGTCTGGTTGGCGGCCGAGTTTGCCGACGCGGCCCAGGCGGCCCGCAGCGAGTCGCAATCCGCCTTTGGCAGCGACCACATCTTGCTGGAAAAATATTTCACGGAAGTCCACCACGTAGAAATCCAGGTATTGGGCGATTTGCATGGTCATTTGCTGCACTTGTTCGAGCGCGAATGTTCGGTGCAGCGCCGCCATCAAAAAATCATTGAAGAAAGCCCGTCGCCCATCGTGGCCCATTTTGAGGCGCAGGGATTGGCGCTGCGGTGGCGTATGGCTGAAGCGGCCGTTTCTCTGGCGAAGGGGGCGGGTTACGTCAGCGCCGGGACGGTGGAATTTATCGTGGATGGGCAGGGCGGGTTTTACTTTTTGGAGATGAATACCCGTTTGCAGGTCGAGCATCCCGTCACGGAAATGGTTACGGGCCTGGATTTGGCTGCCTGGCAGATTCGCATCGCGGCCGGGGAAGCGCTGCCGTTTGATCAGACGGCCGTGCAGCAGCGCGGCCACGCTCTGGAATGTCGCGTCTATGCCGAAGACCCGGCGCGTAATTTTTTGCCGTCCATTGGGCAGATCAGTTATTACCAACGGCCGTCTGGCCCTGGCGTGCGGGTGGATGATGGCATTGCGACCGGGGCGCATATCTCGCCTTTTTACGACCCGATGCTGGCGAAGGTGATTACCTACGGCCATGACCGGGCGGAGGCGATTCGCAAAATGGAGCGGGCGCTGCGGGAAACGGCCGTTTTGGGCGTCACGACCAATATCCCTTACCTGCTGGCGATTTTGGGCGAGGCGCATTTCCGCAACGGCCGTACGCCCACCAATTATTTGCAAACCCACATGGCCGGCTGGCGGCCCCAACCGGATCCGACCGAAGCGGAAATGCTGGCGATTGCCGTCATCGAGATGCTGCATAGTGGGGGGAAGAGTGGGGGAAAGATAGCTGGTGATGGGGAAACGGCCGTGCAGCCCGACCCCTGGAACGAAGTCGGCGCGTGGCGTAATGTCTGATCGGCTGCCCCGAAACAATCCACGCAAATACCGAACAAGACGCGAAAAACGCAGATGCAGCAGATGAAATCTGTTAAAAATCCGCGAACATCCGCCGCATCCGTGACAATCCGCGTCCCATTCCCTGGTACTCGTAATCGGTAATCCGTAATCCGTA
>CALFEW010000009.1 GCA_937958365.1 uncultured Chloroflexota bacterium
GCTACTGTTTCCCGTCAACGAACAGATTTCGCGCCAGGATGACCGCATCGTTGGGTGTACCACCATGGTGTAATCGCTGTTCGTCGTGGCGTGTGTAAAGACCAACTTCCATTACAACCGGTCCATTTGTTTCTGGAAGGGTAATGGTATGTAGTTGTACCACAATATCGCCCGGTTGTAATTCTTTGGCAGCGGCATCAAATCCATCATGCTGAGCGATGAGATTCCCCTCAGCGTCCGACAAATGGACGAACATAGATAAGTCCGCAGGTAATTGTTGTTCTACACGCCAGGCCGTGACTAATTGCATGATGACGCCTGGTTCCACTGACAAAATTTCATACCCCTCTAATGTAATCAGGCTCTCAAATGAAACCGGTTCATCCAAACGGGACACGTTGGCGACTGTCGGTAGATCGTACACAGAAAACGAAGGCCAACTTGTGGCGCGGTAAAGCGGCTGCGCCGAAATCCCGGCGGCGGCCAGAAGCGCTGGATTAACGGCCGCAAATTCAGGCACATACAGACGGCCGTTCGCAGCCTCTCTTCTTAGCGGCAGCACGACCGCCCCAGACGCTGGCGCGCTTGTTTGCACCCAACGCGCCGCCGGATCGCTCCCCAGATTGCGCCGGAACGTGTCCCGGTCAATCGGCTCATAAAAACCATCGGCCACCACCAGTGCATCGGTTGGATTGGATTTGAAATAACGGCTCATGTCCAACGATACCGATTGATAATGCTCCAGGCGCGTTTCCTGGGCTTGTGACCAGAGGACAAAGCCGTCGGTAATTGTGTCTACCGCATTCAGCAGCAAAACGGCCGTGAGAAAAGCAACAATCAGCAATCGTAAAAATGTCGCCAAACGGGGATGGTCTGTGCCTGGATGTCGGCCATAATTCAGAAGTTCGTGTACGGCCAACCCAGGCAAGATGTAGACAACCGGCATCGCCCCGATCAGGCGAACGGTGCTGGGCGCTTGTGGTGTGATGGCGCTGGGTATCAGCCCTACCACAAGCCAGATGAGGACAAAAGCATAAGCAGGCTGCCGAATACGAAACAAGGCAATGAAGAGACCCGCGTAAAAGAATACGGCCGTTACCCCATCAAACAACGGCCGTCCGGGCAGCGAATACGTCCAGCGCGGGTCGCCTGTGAAACTAAACACTCCCAGCGTTTGCAGCGTATTTTGCAGCACTGGCCCCACGTCACCTTGCCGTAGCGCGTCCAACGGCCCGGCCAGTTGGTCCACCCGCTGCTGCAACGTCGGGTCGGCCCACAGCGTCAGGAACATGGGTGCAGACACCAGCAGCGCCATGAGCAAGACGATGACGGCCGTTTTCCACGGTGCATAAGGTGAAGGAAACGGCGCCTGACCGCGCCGACCGATCAGCCACCAATACAAAGCAAACAAGACCGGTATGAGAAAGACAACACGCGCGCCGGTATAGGTGTACAGACTCAGTCCCAGAAACAACCCGGCCAGCCAGGGACGGCGCGGCCAGAACCAGGCCATCAACAATAAAACCACCGGCTCCAAAATCGGGCGAATGCCAAGACGACTAAAAATAATGGGCCACCAGCTTATGGCCAGGCCCAGACCGGCAGTAACGGCCGTGATCGATCCCCATTCCCTTTTGGCCCAACGTATGGTTAACGCCACCAGCAACATCCCCAAGATCACCGACGGCAGTCGCGCCGCCAACACGTTGTCACCCAGCAGTGGGGCAAAGGGAGCAGCGAAATAGTGGTAAAGCGGCTCGTGACCGTACCCTTCGCGAAAGAAAAAGGCAAAATAACCATTGCGAATGAAGGAGGCAATGTCGGCGTCCAGCACTTCGTCCTGAGCTAAACCGGGCGGCATATTTTGCAAGGCCACCAGCCGAAAAATGGCTGCCAACAACAAAATGGCCGTGGCCGCCCATAAGTATCGGGCCTCGTCTTGCCCTTTCCTGGTCTTAGCGTAAGTCATAAATCAGTATGGAATATCCCACACGGCCGTCCGGCTCCCGGTCGCGGAACCAGGCATACACATATTTCTGCCCCTCCGGCAGGGGCATCTCCCACAAGCTGTTGGCGCTGATGGCGTAAACGCCCGGTTCCGGCGCTGTCTGGTTAAACGGCGGATGGGTCCACAGACCATAAAATGGTTGGCGTGGGAAACCAGGCAGCGGCTCATAGTTCAAACCGTAGTAATTGGGATCGGCCGTGCCAAACCAGCCCAGTTTCACCTGCGGCACGTCGTTGTCGGCCATCCACTGCTGCAAACGCAGCAAATCTTGCCCCCAATCCACGTTGCTGTCCAGCAAAAGCCGATACCCGTTGGCCGGGCCGCCCACTTCCCGGTTGAAGTAGCTCAGATAATGGGGATGAATTGCAAGCGTGGTGGCAATGTGCAGCAGCAGGATAACGGCCGTTACCCCCGCCACCCATCTGCCCGCCACCCGCCACTCGCCACCCATTGCCACTGCCCAGAGGCCGCCAATCAGCAAATAGACAAACGGCAGCACCGGCAGCAAATGGCGGTAGCCAATGTTCAGGGCGCTCTGGCTGCTGAAGAGAAAATAGGCCAGGATGGGGATAGTCAGGAAGAGAGCGCGGCGGCGGGTACGGCCGTTGCTCAGCAGCCACACCATCGCCAAAACAAACAAAAACAAAACAAGCAGCGGCGTCTTCACCGCAAAAGCATAAGGAAAATACCCGGCAAACCCATCGGTGGAGAAGCGGCCGGCCATGAAGGCTTCATAGCGCCCCTGGCCGGTCAGCAGGGCGATTTGTTCCAGCCCGGCCCAAAAGGTGGGCATCGGGCCGCTGAACTGGTTCAAGCCCTGTAACACCTCGGCCTGAAAGCGAAACTCACGCCATTCCAGGCCAAAAATCAGCCAGACCACGCCGACAGAAAGCAGCCCGGCGGCGATAAACCGGCCGAACCGTCGCACCGCGCCAATCAGTTCCCGCCCTTCCCAGCCGGGATACAGCGGCAGCAGCGCCAGCAGTCCCCAAATCGGCACAAACAGCAGCGCCAGCAGCTTGCTGCCAAAAGCCAGACCCATGGCCAGGCTGGCAAATAGCCAATGGTTAATGGTCAATCGCCAATTGTTAACAGGAGACCGTCCGTTGACCATTGACAATTGATCATTGACCATTGACCATTTCCACAAGGCAAACGTCGCCAAAAAAATGAACACCGTCCCGCCCATGTCGGTGGTGGTGTAACGGCCGTGCGCCAGCAAATTCGGGTCGAACAACAGCAAGGCAAACACGACAGGCGCGGCCGTGCGGCCCCACATCAGCCGGGCAAAATGGTAGCCGGTCAGGGCCAGCCCTAACAGCAAAAAGACAATGGGCAGCCGCGCCAGAAAGATCATCAGCGTCACGTTGTTGCCGGAATGCCACATCATCTGTTCGGCAAACACATACCAGTACACGTCCGGCGGGCTAAGCTCGGTCCAACTGGGGTCGTCCAGCGGCAGCTTCACGTCCAACAGCAAGGCCACCGGCAAGGCCGACAGGGCATTCACCAGCGGCGGATGCTCCAGGCTGAGGCGCGGGTCGCCGGTACGCAAAAAGGCCAGCCCCCGCGCCAGATGATTTTGCTCATCCATCGTTGGGCTGTCCCCTACCAGGCTGTTGACCGCCAGCCAGAAGAACAAAAGGACCAGCGGCGTGATCAGCCAGCTTGCCGGAATGTTGCGCAGCCGTACCATACCAGCCGGATTATATGCCAGGAAGGGAAGGGCAGGCGAAT
>CALFEW010000010.1 GCA_937958365.1 uncultured Chloroflexota bacterium
ACGGTCGCGAGTTCAGCTATGAGGAAGTACAAAACGGCACTGGAAAAGCTGTGACGGCCGCATATATCTGGCGGTTGCGTACCGGCAAGGCCACGAACCCCGGTTATTGGGTCATCAAAGCCCTGAGCGATTTCTTCGGCGTAGATCCCAGTTATTTTTTTCAGGAGGGGAGGCAGGCCGCAGAGATGGTCAATAAACAGGCCAATGTCAATCTGGCGGATCGCTTTCAGGAAAGCTCCGTCAAAGATATTGCCCTGCGCGCTAGCGAGCTGGATGAAGCTGGCCGGCAGGCTATTTTAGGCATGATTGACTACATCCTGCACAAAAAAACCGAATAGAGGTATTGCTGTCCCTATGACCATTGAAACAAGAATGAAAATCATTCTGGATGATTTGGGTTTTGATTTTTCACAGTTCACGATGGATAGTTTTGTGGATTGGATAGAAAAGAACAGAGGTCGCAAGATTAGCTTTATCCCCTGGGAAACGCAACCGGGTTTCTTTGCTTCCTTCTTTTCTTTCGCTGTGCTGTTTGTCAAAATCCTCTTGACCTTAGTGGCCTTTAAAGACCCGCTTACCCCTGCTTTAGCTATTCTGCATCCTCTGCTCACCATGGCTATCGTAGCCGTCAGCGTCTTTATGACCCTGGCGTTTTTGCCGAACAAGCCGTATCAAGTAGCTGCACGGCCGTTTGAGTTTCTAGGTAAACTGCTGGCCCTGTATGAACTGAGATCACTACAAAACCGGCTTGACCCTCTGTGCCCCCCAGTTGTTACCGGTCGTTCCAGCTTGAAAGAAACCGTGGGAAACCTGGATTATCACCTTTACCGGGTGTTGATCGCCATTTTGGACGCCAAGAAAACCTTAACCGGTTACGCCGACATCACCAATGATCTAACCATGCTGCCTGGGGCACCCGCTCGCAGCGTCGGTAGGGCGCCACTGGAATGGGATGGGCGAAAATTGCAGCAGGCGCGTTTCTTGCACAGTGCCCTGCAAACAGTCAATGATGAGCAGCCGTTTGCCGCACTGGTAAAATCATACCAGCGCGTCAGTCGGACAGCGCGCTGGAAAGTAATGGGCAAATTTCCCACTGGAGGTAAAACTATTGACGTCGCCTACCAAAGCTGAAGTCGCTCAGGATAAGTTGGCTCGATTGTTTTCCAATGTATTTCATCCATTTCTGGTGTCACTGCTCACGTTGGTTCTGGTTATTTATCTGGATGGAACTGCATTGTTAGATGCGATCAAGTGGACGGTGATCGGCTTTGGCATCGTGATTTTGCCTTTGACCATCTATCTGATCGTCAACGTCCGGCGCGGCCGTTATAGTGATTGGAGCATCTCGATCCGGGAGCAGCGCCACACCATCTACCTTTTGGCCGGTATCTGTTTTGTGATTTTAGTGCTTACCTTCATCTGGACCGGCGCGCCGCCAATTGCCCTGGCCTGCCTGTATGCGGCGCTGCCTACTGTGGCTATTGCGGCTGTCATCAACCGGCTGGTGACGAAGATAAGCCTTCATGCGGTAGCGATGGCCGGGTGCGCAGCGGCGCTGTACTGGGTATCACCGCTGCTGGGTGTGCTGTTGGCGTTGGCGGGTATTGGCGTCAGTTGGGCGCGGATGCGCTTGAAACATCATACGCTGGCGCAAATTCTGTTGGGGTGGGGGGTAGCCGCCGGCAGTGTATTTGTCGTCTTTAGTGTGTATTTGTAACGGCAAGGAAGGATAGCCCATGATGAGGTCATAAAAGAAAAAGCCGCTGACAATATGGGGATACTGTCAGTGGCCTTCAAGCAACGTTTGAAACGTTGCCTAAGCAACGTCTGAAACGTTGCCCACCGGGGTTAGCGGTGCATCAAGTTCAAGGATTATTATAGACTGTTTTTTCTCGTCTTACCAATTCCCCCGGTGTAAATCGTCCTGTATACGCGCGGTTTTGATACGTTTTGTTTAGGCGCAACGGCCGTTGTCGTCCCCTGCTGCCGC
>CALFEW010000011.1 GCA_937958365.1 uncultured Chloroflexota bacterium
AAGCGCAAGCCACAGCGCCGCCACGATGCCCGGCCAGGCTAACAACCCCGCGCTGGCTGTACTCACGTCCAGCCAGGAAACCGCCACCCAATACGGCGCGATGGACAAACCGACGGCAAAACTGAAGATAAACGGCCGTCTTAACCACACAGCCGCCGCCGTTAGCACCATCACCGCCAGCCCATAGCCTACAAAGGCGTCTACCTTGCCGCCGCTGCTGGGCAGCAGCCCGGCGGCCACCAGCACAAAGCTCATCGCCAACAGTGGCGTTTCATAACGGCGCAGGCCCCATCGCCGCAGCGCCCACGCCCCGGTCAGATACAGGCCCGCCAGAATCATCAGACTCCAGCCGTAATAGCGCAGTTCGCTGCTTTCGTTTTGCGCCAGCAGCGCCCATACACCGGTCGGCAGCAGCACCGTCGCCGGATACCACCACAGCGGTTCGCGGAACAGCCACACAGAAAACGCCGCCACGCCGGTATTCAGGAAGAAAACGGCCGTTAGCGTCCCCAAATCATCCGCCGCCAGCCCCATCGCCGCCATCGCGCCGCTGTAAGCCACCAGGTAGAACGGCCAGCGATACTCCGGTTCCCAGCGCCCCAACTGCCGCCCAACGGCCAGCAGCGGCAGCGTAAACGCCCACACCACCAGCGCCAGATTCGCGGCCGTCGCTTCCGGCCACTGCCACAGGCACAGGTAGATGGCCCACAGCGGCAGCAGCCCGGCCAGCGGATAGGCAAATCGCGCCAGAAAAGGCTGCGTCTTTTCGCGGAAGGCACGGTCCAGGGCGACGGCTCCCAGGTAAAACATGATGGCCAGACCGATGGACAGGCTGTTGACGGCGGGGGCAAACACGGCCGTCAGCAGACCCAGCACCACCAGCCCATGGGCTACCAACTGCGGCGGCAGGCTGTAGACCCCCCAGCCCAGGCGAAAGGCCAGCAGCGCCCCCACGCCCAACAGCGCCAGGGCCAGAATCACCCAACTCGCGCCGAACCAAGCGCCCACGTCGCCCCAGAACAGGTGCGTTGCCAGCGTCCAGGGGGCAATCACCAACGCCGAAGCCAGCCAGACAAAACGCGCCTGCCGGAACAGCCGCGCCGACAGCGCATACAACCCGGTGACGAGGATCAACGCCACAATGGCCCAACTCTCGCGTGTGCGCCCGCCGCCGAGCAGCCACAGGTTGCGCACCAGCGCCAGCCCAATCGCCGCCGCCGAAAGCAACCAACCGGCCGTGAGCAGCGGCCGACGATACAATCGCCACAGTGCGCGAAAATCGAAGACCGACCAGCCCCAGACGTGTTTGGGTCGGCGGGCCAATGCGTGCAGCCCGCGTTCCGCCAACACATAGACGGCGGCCATCAGCGCCACCAGCGCCGCCGAACGGCCGCTGCCGCGGCTGTAGGTTTGGACCAGCAGGCCACCGGCAAAAGTCACCAGCCAGATGGCGATGTGCGCCCAGCGCTGCCGGTTGGTCAACCAGGCGTAGGCCGCCGCCGCCAGCCCCAGCGTCCCCGGCGTCAGCGCCGCCCAGGCCAGCGCCGTGCTGTCCCAATCCAGCACGACCTGCCACCAACTGAGCAGCAGGAGAATGGGACTGAGAAACAGGGCAACGCGGAAGAAGGGCCGGGTGAACGGCCGTTCACGCCCGCGCCCTTTCTCTAACCAAACCCCGGTCAGCACGTAGGCCAGCGGGAAAAAGCCGAGGCAGGCGCTCCAGGCCCGCCAATCCACCACGACGGCTTCTTGGATGTACATCCAGGCCAGGGGAAACAGCAGCCCGGCCGCGTAGAAATAACGGGCATTACGGAAAACCCAGACGGCCGTCAGAAAATAAACGGCCACGATCCAGGCGACCATCACCCCCACCGCCACGTCGCCATCGCCAAAGGCCAAACCCAGCGCCGGCAGAATGGCGACCACCGAGCCAAACTGCCAGGGACGCCCATAGACCCAGCGCCGCCGCCGCAGCCCGACGGCCAGGGCCATCTGCCCAAACGCCACGCCGGCCAGCAGCAGTCCCAAACGCACTTCCGGATCGCGCCCTAACGTCCACAGCAGCCAGACCCAAACCGGCAGCGGCAGCGCCGTCAGCCAGTGGAAAAGCGCCGGACGCAGCCGCCGCCAACGCGCCCCGGCCAACAGTTCCGGCAAACCCGGCGTTTGTTGATGGTCGAGCGCCGCCAGCCAGCCGTTGATGCCGAGCCAGTTTGCCAGGGCATACACCAGCAAAGCCTGGTCCCACAAGACCAGCGGCGGCAGGACTGCCAGCCCGGCCAGCATCGCCGAAGCGCCAAACAACGGCGAGAGGAACGCGCCTTGCTTCGGCGTCAGGCGCGAACGCAAAGCCAACGCCGCCAGAATGTGGAAGACGGAGAGCAGCGCCCAGGGCAGCGCCAGCTCCGCCGGACCAACGCCCCGGCTGGCCTGCCATGCGGCGCTGGCGATGGCCAGGAACAGGGTCATGGCCCACCACAGGCGGCCTTGCTTGCTAACCCAGGCAGTCAGAGCCGCGCCCAAGGCCAGCAGCAGGTGAACGGCCGTCGCCGCCCGCCCATCTTGCAGCGACCACAAAGCGGCCAGAATCACCAGCAATGCGCCGACGGTAACGGCCGTTTTTCGGGCCATCGCGGCAAACGCATCGTCAGCCGCCCGGTGTTGCAAGATGGCCGCCATGCCCAGATAAAAAGGAGCCAGCAGCAGCCAGCCCAGCGCATACCAGGCCACGTCCACCGGCCAGACCACCATGAGAACCCGCTGGGCCAGCCACGCGGCCACCGGGAAGCAGAGCGCCGTCGCCCAGACCAGCGTTTGCAGCCGGTAACGCCGGGTCATGATCAGCAGGGTCAGCCCGCCGCCCCACCAACTGGCGGCCAGGGCGGTGTAGAAGGCCAGGTTTTGCCCGCCTGCCCACAAGCCCCACGCCAGCCCAACGATCAGCGTGGGCACAGTGAACAGCAGGGCCATCTGGCCGAAGGGCACGGCCAAAAAGCGCAGGCGTTGGGGCAGAAAGCGCCGCCCTTCGGTGAGAATTGCCAGGCTGAAAGCGACAGCGATAACGGCCGTTTGCCACCACACCATCGGCGCGCCCCACCAGTTCAGCCCGGCCAACACCAGACTCCCCCCGGCCAACGCCACGAGATAACCGAAAAACGTGGCTTGCAGCAGAACGGCCGTTAACAAATAAGCGCCCAAACAGACCACCGAAGCCAGCAGCCAGATCATCGGCCAGCTATCGGCGGGAAAACCGCCGGAGATGTAAAAGGCATAAAAATCGAGGGGAATGAGCAGTGAAGCGACGGCGCTAAGGGCGATACCGGAGCCTTCTAACTTGAGCCGGGCGCGGACAAACCAACCCAACAGGTAAAATCCGGCGGTGAAGCTGCCCAAAAAGGCAATCTGCGCCAGCGGTGGGAAGGTGTCCCAGTTCCACACCACCCAGGAAACGCCGGAAGCGAGCAGCAGCAGCACGCCCAAAAACAATACGGCGTGCAGCGTGCGCTCGGAGAGCAGGCTTTCCCACACGCGGTCCCAGGTGAGCGACGGCCGTTGCCAGCGTGGCATTTTGGGCGCTTTGGCAACAGGCGCTGCGTCGGTCGGTTGTTTTTCGCGGGTCCGGGGAAGAGGTTGGGGCGGGCGCAGGCCGGCCTGTATTTCAGCCTGTTGGATGGCCGTTTGTTGCCTGGCGGCAATCATTTCCAGCCCACTGGCGGATAAATGACCGGCGGCGTGTAATTCTTGCGCCGCTTCCAGAATGGCGTGGTCTTCGGCCAATTTTCTGAGGGCGAAGTCTACGGCCGTTTGCGAACCGGCCGGTGGCGCGTCTTGAAGGCGTTGGTGGATGACGGCCGTTTCGCGGCTAATTTGCTCCTGCATCTGCGCAGCGATAGGCAGCGCCAGCCAATCCATCTCAGCCCAGTGGGCCAGGGCGGCGTGCAGCGCCAGGAGTTGGGCGCGACGCTGGCGCAGGGTTTGGGCTTCGGCGGCGTCGGGTGGCGGTTGGCGCAGCCCCAGTTCAATTTCACTGGCGGTCAGTTGGGCGGTATAAGTGCGGCGCAGAGGATCAAGGTAAACGGTGGGCACGTCCCAACCGGCCATTTCATCCAGGAGAAAGATGAGGTTAGACAGGCGGAGAAGGGAACGGCCGTTGGCGGTAAAGCCACAATCAGGACAGGAGACGGCCGTTGTCAGAGCCGGTGAATGACATTTTGGGCAGTCCATGGCTACCTCCCAGATCAAATGATAAGCGGCGCAGCCAACACAATTGTTCTCGCCGTATCTATATCATACAACACATCCAACCCACGATGGATACCCTTCGAGGCACGCATCCCTGGCACTTGAGTGCTTGCCTAAAACAAAAAACACCCCTGGTGGGGTGTCTGTTGTGACAATAAAACTACAAAAGCCTCCAAAGCTTTTGCAGTTTGCTTCTTCATTGGCTGCCTAATCATCATCCAAGCGCAGTAGCGACAAGAACGCCTCTTGTGGCACTTCCACGTTACCGATCATTTTCATGCGCTTCTTGCCTTTCTTCTGCTTTTCCAGCAGTTTCTTCTTGCGCGTAATGTCGCCGCCGTAACATTTAGCCAGCACATCCTTACGCAGCGCCTTCACATTGGCCCGGCTGACCACCCGATTGCCAACGGCCGCTTGAATAGGCACTTCAAACATCTGCCGCGGGATTTCCTTCTTCAACTGCGTCACCAACCGCTGCCCACGATGATAAGCGTCGTCCTCATGCACAATCATCGCCAGGGCATCCACCGGCTGCTTGTTGACCAGCACGTCCAACT
>CALFEW010000012.1 GCA_937958365.1 uncultured Chloroflexota bacterium
AAATGTTCGGGAAACTGCTGGCGCAACAAGGGCAAAATATCGCGCAAATTTTTCTGTTTTTGGCTCTCTTCCACATCCGGCCACAACAAAGAGGCCAGCCACAAGCGGGTTTGCGGCTGACCGGTCACTGCCAGATAAAAGAGAATCGCTTGAACTTTGCCGGGCAGATTGTGGGTGATATTGCGCTGGTTGTAGACAATCTGAGGGTGTCCAAGCAGTTGTAATGACAAATCACTCATAAGTCCATTGGTGACGGCCGTTCGCTATCGGCGTTTCACCGGCGTTCCATCGGCGTCCGTTTGCTATTGTACTGCATGAAGGTAAACAAAGGTGAACAAGTGACAGCAGCAGACCCCGCGTACCGCGTTTTTATTGTGCGTTGTTGGGATGATGGGGAAGCGCCGGAAGGCAATGCTTCCCGTTTTGTGCTGGAAATTCCCCGCACCAATGAACGCTATGGCTTTACCAGCCCGGAAAATTTACTCAAGGCCTTGCAATACCAATTGGATTCCCCCCGTGCAACGGCCGTATCCAACCCCAACCCCCTTGAAAAATAGAAGATGGAATTGCACCACAGCGACAGGGAAAACACGGGGGTTTTGAAGATTGAATCTCCGTGCCCTCCGTGCCTCCGTGGTGAAAAATCGAGAGGAAACCGTATGCAAAAACGTCTATGGCTCATTTTCATGATATTTCTGGCGACGCTGGGCATGATGTCGGCGGCTCTGGCGGCTACCGAAGCCAATCCCGCCCGACAACCCATCCAATCCATCCCCACCGCTCCCGACGACACGTTGCCCATCACCACCGAAAACCCCACCAAACAAGCGGCGCGTGATTTGCCCCAACCCAACACCTACATCATCCTCCTGTCCGACGCGCCGTTGGCTAGCTATGGCGGTGGCGCAGAACGGCCGTATCGCAACAGCGCCGACGGCCGTAGTTACCGCGCTCACCTGACGGCCGTGCAAAACACCCTGCTGCACACCCTCAGCGCCACCTACGGCCGTTCCCTCACCCCCCTCTACCACCACACCGTCGTCCTCAACGGCGTCACGGTTGAACTAAGCGAAGCCGAAGCCGAAGCCGCCGCCAAATTGCCCGGCGTAACGGCCGTCATCCGCGACGAATGGCACTTCCCCACCACCGACGCCACCCCCGCCTTCATCGGCGCAACCGCCCTGTGGGACGGCAGCGCCACCGGCGGCCTGCCCGGAACCAAAGGCGACGGCGTCATCGTCGGCGTCATAGACACCGGCATCTGGCCGGAACATCCCTCCTTCACCGACAACGGCAGCTACCCGCCGCCGCCGGCTTTCTGGGGCGGCTACTGCCAACCCCCGGCCGACGGACAAAACTATTACTTCTGCAACAACAAATTGATTGGCGCGCAATTCTTCCTGGAAGCCTACGTCGCCGCTATGGGCGGAACCTACAACGGCGATTTCCACTCCGCCCGCGACGACAACGGCCACGGCACGCACACCGCTTCCACTGCCGCCGGTAACGAAAACGTCCCCGCCACCCTGTTGGGCCTCCCGCGGGGAACCGTCTCCGGCATTGCCCCCCGCGCCTATGTGTCCGCCTACAAAGCCCTCGGTCCCTACGGCGGCTTAACCTCTGATCTGGTCGCGGCCATTGATCGCGCCGTCGCCGATGGCGTGGATGTGATCAACTACTCCATCGGCGGTTCCAGCCGCGACCCCTGGCAAGACCTGGCGGCGTTGGCCTTTTTGAACGCCCGCACCGCCGGCGTGTTTGCCGCCGTTTCGGCCGGTAACAGCGGCCCTGGGGCCAGCACGGTCGCTTCCCCCGGCGATGCGCCCTGGGTAACCACCGTCGGGGCCAGCACCAGCAACCGCCAATACCTCAGCGACATCACCGTCACGCCCGCTATTTCCACCACCGTGCCGCTGTATGGCGCAACCCTCACCGGCGGCGTGACCAATTTTGTGCTGGTGGACGCTGCCAATTACACCGATACGCTGGGGCAAAACGGCCGTCTCTGCCTCAACCCCTTTGCTCCCGGAACCTTTGCCGCCAATCAGGTGGTGTTGTGCGAGCGGGGCATCAATGCCCGCGTGGATAAGGGACACAATGTCAAGGCGGGCGGCGCGGGCGGCCTTATTCTGGCCAACGCCGAACCGGGCGATTTGGCGACCGACCGCTATCCTTTGCCCGCCGTGCATGTGGACGTGGAAGCAGGCCAGCTTTTGCGCCAACACATTGCCGACCAGTCGCCGGTGATGGTTTCTTTTACGGGCAGCACGGCCGTTTTAGCCCCCGACCCCCGCGTTCAAGCAGACCACATGGCCGCTTTCAGTTCGCGTGGCCCTATCCAGCATGGCGGCGGCAACTACGTCAAGCCCAGCATCACCGGGCCGGGCGTGCAAATTTTGGCCGGGCAAACCCCCTTTGCCGATGGCGCGCCCACCGGCGAACTGTTCCAGGCCATCTCCGGCACATCCATGTCCAGCCCGCACGTGGCCGGGGCGGCGGCGCTGCTGGCGGCCCTGCACCCCGACTGGTCGCCCGCCGAAATCGAATCGGCGCTGATGACCACGTCCAACCCCAACCACCTGAAGCACGATGGCCTCACCCAGGCTGATGCGTTTGACATGGGCGCGGGGCGGCTCGATTTGTTTGTCGCCAGCCGCGCCGGGTTGGTGCTGGATGAACAAATGGGCGATTATCTGGCGGCCAACCCGGCGGCCGGCGGCAACCCGGCTGACCTGAATATCGCCTCGCTGGCGAACAGCCAATGTCTGGCGGAATGCAGTTGGCAGCGCACGGTACGCAGCACGCTGGCTTATACGGTGACGTGGACGGCCGTTCTCACCGAAATCGCCGGTATTGACCTGACCGTCACCCCGGCCCAATTTGAATTGGCCCCGGGGCAGAGCCAGACCATCACCATTGCGGCCAACGTGGAACAATTCGCCCCGGATGGCGCCTGGCATTTTGTCGGCTTCGCCCTGCAAGCCGACGATACCAACGTGCCGCCGGCCCATTTCCCCATCGCCCTCCAACCCACCAGCTCCATCCTGGCGGATCGGGTGCTGGAATTCAGCCACTTCAAATCTGGCAGCGTGGCCGTGCCGGTGATCGCCCGCCAAATTTCCGACCTCACCCTGACGCCCGCCGGACTGACCATCGGCGATGTCACCAGCGCCGAACTGCTGGAAGACCCCACACCCGAAGACCCGTTCGATAACTTGAATGACGGTACAACCTTCTTCA
>CALFEW010000013.1 GCA_937958365.1 uncultured Chloroflexota bacterium
TATTTTGACCACCTTCGCTCTCCGATTTCTCATTCTAGGCCCGATTTATCGGCTGCCGATGGCCGCCAGCAGCGAAGCCGGACCAATTGACACGATGTTCGACGCCCACTTTTGGCTGATTTCCTTCCTGTTCGCCTTAATCATGGTCTTTATGCTGTATTCGGCCGTCGTGTTTCGCCGCAAGCCGGGCGACGAGGAAATGGGGTCGTATGTCCATGGGCATACCGGCCTGGAAATTGCCTGGACCTTCATTCCCACGGTCGTCGTCATTGGGTTTGGCGTCTGGGGCGCCGTTACCCTGAATGCCCTGACCAGCCCGAACCCGGAAGAGATGACGATCCGCGTGTGGGGGCAGCAGTGGGCCTGGCTGTTTGAATACCCGGAACAAGAGGGCATTTCCACGCCCGAACTGGTTTTACCGGCTAACCAACCCATCGTTTTGGAGATGGAATCTTACGACGTTTTACATTCCTTTTGGATTCCTGAATTTCGCGTAAAGCAAGATTTAATGCCGGGGCGCAAAACCTACCTGCGTCTCACGGCCACCGAACCGGGCAATTACGAATTAGTCTGCGCTGAGATTTGTGGCTTACAGCACACCACCATGGTGGCCGATGTGCGCGTTGTAAGCCAGAGCGAGTTTGTAGCCTGGGCCGATGAGCGCATGGCCGGGCCGGCTTACGCGGAGATGACGCCGGCCGAACGTGGCGAAATCTGGTATACCGAATTTGGCTGTATTGCCTGCCACAGCCTGGACGGCCGTGTGATGGCCGGGCCGACGTGGTTGGGGGTTTACGGCCGTGAGGAACAATTAGCAGACGGTACAACTGTCACCGTAGACGAAGCCTACATCCGCGAGTCTATCATTGACCCCACCCTCAAAGTGGTCGCCACCTACAACCCCGACATCATGCCTAAAGACTTCGGCGTCCGAATAACCGATAAAGAAGCCGCCATTCTGGCCGCAGAAGGCGTCAGCATTGACATCATCGCCGATCTTATTGCCTTCATGCAAACCATTGAGGAGTAACAGAACCACCGGTTGCGGTTCTGGAGGATATTTATGAGAACGTTAGGAATCATACTTACTTCAGCATATGTGCGCGGCCTGATTGGGCAAGCCATCTTCACCTTCGCCGGTATTGGGCTTGTCGGTGGCCTGCGCACCGCCATGGGGTTGGAACCAGACATAGAACCTGGCGTCGTGTTGGGCGCAATTTTGGGTGTCATCGGCTTTTTGCTGTTTGCCGGTGTGCTAACAGATTGGCTCAAATGGACGGCTGGCAAAAAAACACCCCTGCGCCACGGCGTTCCCGCGGGCAAACCCGAATGGTCCCGTTACCTGAACGTGGACTTCAACCACAAAGTCATCGGCATTCAATACGGCTTTACCAGCCTGCTCGTTCTGCTCGTTGGCGGCATTTTTGCCCTCACCTTCCGGCTGGAACTGTCCCAACCCGGTATGCAGCTATTGGAGAACGATACCTACAACACCCTGTTTAGCGCGCATGGCATCGTCATGATCGCCAGCATCCTGCTCGGCGTCGGAGCCATGATCAACTACCTGGTCCCCCTGATGATTGGCGCTTCGGACATGGCCTTCCCACGTCTGAATGCCTTTAGCTACTGGGTAGGCATTCCCGCTATTGCCCTCATTTTAGCCGGTATGCTCGTCGGCGGTTGGGATACCGGTTGGGTGGGGTATCCGCCACTGAGTCTGCGCGCACCTTTGGGCGTCGTGCTTTTTTTGATGGGTTTCTATCTCAACGGTCTCTCTTCCATCGCCAGTTCCATCAACCTGCTGGTGACGGTTTCTTTTATGCGCGCGCCGGGCATGTCCCCGTTCCGTATGCCCATTTTTGTTTGGGCGGCCGTTGCCACCTCCCTTATCCAATTCACCGCTACCCAAACGGTGGGCGTCGCCCTGACCCTGAACGTCATGGAACGAGTCGCCGGGCTGACCTTCTTTGATCCGGCCGGTGGCGGCGATCCCATTTTGTATCAACACCTGTTCTGGTTCTATTCCCATCCGGTGGTGTACGTCTTTGTTCTGCCAGGATTGGGCATTATTAGTGAATTGCTGCCGGTGTTTTCGCGCAAGCCGCTGTTCGGCTACAAATGGATCGCGCTGTCCAGCCTGGGCATTGCCTTTGTTGGTTTCCTGGTATGGGCGCACCATATGTTCGTCTCCGGTATGAATGATACGCTGCGTATCCCTTTCATGTTGGCGACCATGCTGGTGGCCATTCCTACCGGCGTGAAATTCTTTAGCTGGATAGCCACGATGTGGGAAGGCAAACTCTCGTTTGAGACGCCGATGTTGTTTGTTTTGGGCGCGATTTCTGTCTTTTTGATTGGTGGCGTTACCGGGCCGATTTTGGGGACCATTCCTACGGACTTGCACCTGCATGACAGTTATTGGGTTGTCGGCCATTTCCATGCGACGATGTTTGGTGGGTTTATTTTTCCCTTCTTTGCGGCCATTTATTACTGGTTCCCCAAGATGACGGGGCGCATGTACAAAGAATCGTTGGGCAAGCTGCATTTTTGGCTGATGGTTCCCGGTTTTTGGGTGATGAGCCTGGGGCAAATGCAAATTGGCCTGCTGGGAATGCGCCGCCGTGTTTCTGATTATGATCCCGCTTTGGGGGTGACTGGCACCCAGGTTCTCATCACGATTGCGGCCCTGGTTATCGGTTGGTCGGTGCTTATTATGATTTATAACCTGATCAGCAGCGCCCGGTCTCGGGAAATAGTGGCTACGAATCCGTGGGGATCACGTTCGCCGGAATGGCAGATTCCTTACCCGGTGCCGGAGTTTAATTATGATGTGCCGTTTGAGGTGGTAGGTGAGCCTTACGATTATGGCCTGGCGGGTTCCAAGTACGTGCAAATGCAGGCGCTGCCATCACCAACTGGTGATTAACGGATAGATTTTAGAACCGGGCAGGTCTGACAAGACCTGTCAGTTCTGCTACTTAACGCGAGGAGTGTGTCGTGGAACTACAAAAGAAAGCAGCCTGGCGGCAAGGGAATATTGTAGTCATTTTGCTGGCTGTGCTGACGATTATAGAGTTTGTTATTGCCATTGTGAGCGGCTCGATCGTTTTCCTGTTTATCGTGGCGTTGATTAAGGCGGCGATTATCGTGCAGGTTTTTATGCACGTGTACCGTTTGTGGCGTGAGGAGAATCATTGATGAGCGCATATACAAAAGTATCCAACCAGCCCCATGCTGCCCATGCCCATGACGAGGATCGCGGCCATGAACTGCCTTATGCGACGCAGGTTAAGGCGAACCGCCTGGGCTTGTGGTTGTTTTTTATCTCTGAGTTTTTCTTGTTTGGCGCGTTGTTGGTGACTCGTTTTTACCTGTGGCGGGTGCCAGGTGTGGGGCAAACACGGCCGTTACTCAGCCAGGAATTGGGCTTAATTACCACCAGCATCCTGCTGTTGAGCAGTTACTTCGTCTATCGCGGGGAAACGGCGATGACCTATGGCGACCGCAAAGTGTTTACCCGATCCTATTTGTTAGCGGCCGTTCTGGGACTGCTCTTTTTTATCGGCGTGGTGGTGATGGAGTGGAACCTGTTTGGGCTAAGCCTGGATTTGTTTGGCATCGAGTGGTTTGGTCATTTGAAGCCGTCTGACGGCGTTTATGGCGGCGTCTTTTACATGATGACCGGGATGCACGCCCTGCACGTGATCAGCGGTGTGGGGCTGTTGTTGGTGGCCTGGAACCGGGGACGCAAGGGGGAATATTCGGTGGAGCGCCATTGGGGCGTGGAAGGAATTGCTTTATACTGGCATTACGTGGACGTTATCTGGATATTTTTCTACCCGGCGTTGTATTTGATTGGCACGGCCGTTTAACCCAGACATGGCAGGGCTTTAAGACCCGTCAGGTCTTAACACAACATGGACCCAATCCTTCAAGCCGTTCTTATTTCGTGGAGCTGGCGCTTAGAAATTATTTTAATCCTGGTGTTCGCCGGGATTCTTTATTTTATTGGCTGGTGGCGACTGCGGCAGCGCAGCCAGCGCCGGCCGCATCGCGCCGGGCAGCCCTGGCCTTTATCGGCGCGCTGGCGATTGGTTTCTTACCTGACCGGCCTCGTCGTTATGGCGGTGGCCCTTATGTCGCCTGTTGACGTTTTAGGCGGTCAGCTTTTTTTCATGCACATGATCCAGCACTTGCTGCTGATTATGATCGCCCCGCCACTTCTGCTCATCGCCAACCCCATGGCGACCATGCTTTGGGGACTACCTACCCGTGCGCGACGATGGGTCGGCGGCGGCTTAAGCCGGGCGCTGCACCGCGAATCCCCGTTCCGTCATGGGCTGCGCATCATCACCACGCCAGGCGTCATCTGGCTGGCCTGGGTGATCACGCTGGTGGGCTGGCACGATCCCAACATGTATAACTGGACGCTGCGCAACGACCTGGTCCACGATATAGAACACCTTTCCTTTTTTCTGATTAGTATGGCTTCCTGGTGGCGAACAACGGCCGCCGCGCCGCGCATACACGGGCAGTTAGGACTGATGGGCCGCATCATTCTGGTGATGGCCCTTGTGCCACCGAATATGCTCACCGGGGTAGCTATCGCTTTCGCCGAAAGCCCGATTTATACCTATTACGTGGATGTGCCGCGTCTGTGGAATATCAGCGTTATGACCGATCAACGCATTGGCGGTATCCTGATGTGGATTCCCGGCAGTATGATGTACATCATCGCCGCGCTTATTTTGATTGCCCAATATCTGGGGCAGGAAGATCGCAAACCGAGTTTGCCGGAGAAAACATGGGCAACCGAAGAAGCCTTGTTAGCGCCGGGATTAAAAAAGTAACGTAAATCCCCGGTGCGTGCCAATCGCCGGAATTTGAAGTGATAGTGTAGAACCTATTACCCGTACTCCGAAGTCCCTATACCGTTTTCCGATGGCGTACACCAGAGGTAGCGCTCTACGGATTACGGAATACGGATGACGGGAAACGAGAACTATGAAGTTGTTGGGAGCCTTATTTAGCCGTAAATGGTGGTGGGTGACGATTTTGGTGGTGGTGGGGATGGCCGTTTTCCTCCGTTTGAGCGTCTGGCAGTGGGATCGCTTGCAGCAGCGCCGGGCGGCCAATGTCGTGCTGGCGGAAGCGCTGGCGGCCCCACCCATGCCGTTAACGGCCGTTTCCCTCCCCCCAGACCCTTCCTCCCTCAAAGACCGCCAGGTGATCGTCTCTGGCACATATGATCTGACCCATCAGGTGGCGCTGAAAGTGCAAAACTGGAACGGCCGTGCTGGCATCCATCTGATTGCGCCGCTGGTGGACGAGGATGGGGAAACGGCCGTTCTCGTAGATCGCGGCTGGATACCCGACAGCGAAGCCGACCCAACCCGGTGGACCCAATTCGACGAAACCGGCCCCATCACCGTGACCGGCTACGTGGCCCTCTCGCAAATCATCTCGCGCCAGACTGCCAGTGTGGCTCCCGTTCCGCAAAAAGAATGGTATCGTGTAGACGTCGCCGCCATCCAGGCCCAAATGCCCTACGACCTGCTGCCGGTCTACGTGGTTCAATCGCCGCCGCCCGGTGGCGATACGGCGCTGCCGTTTCACGCCGAGCGGGAAATTGATTTATCCGAGGGGTCACACCTGAGTTATGCCATTCAGTGGATTTTCTTCAGCCTGTTATTGGGCGGCGGCTACCTCATCTATGTCCATAAAAGTTTACATGATCGGTAAACGCAACCCGCTGCTCTGGCTTGGTTTGGTGGCGCTGTTGTGGGCGACGGCCCAAACTGCCTGGGCGCACGGCGGCGGCACGATCCACGTGGCCGGTGAAGCGGCCGGCCCTTACCGGGTGACGGTTTGGGTTGCGCCGAACACTGTTGAAGCCGGGAAAAAGCTGCATTTCACGGTGGCTGTGGTGCGCCCGGAAGATAATCGGCCGGTTTTAGATGCCCAGGTCATGCTGGTTGTGCTGGCGGATGGAACAGACACGGCCGTTCTCTCCGGGCCGGCCACCACAGAACAATCCATCAACAAATTGTTTTACGAGGTTGATTTTGTTGCGCCAACGGCCGTTGGTATTTACCAGGTGCAGACGCAAGTGAGTGGTACGGATGGAGAGGGTATGGTTTCCTTCGATTTGCCCATCCAACCGGCCCGGCGCAACAACCTGCTGTTTTGGGGTCTGGGCGGGCTGCTGCTGGTAAGCGCGGCGGGTCTCTTTTTATCACGCCGCGTCGCCTAGTATCCGTATTCGGTAATCCGTATTTGGTATTCCGTCGGGCGCTACCTCTCATAAACGCCAACGGAATACGGTACACGGACTTCCGGTTAGGGTGCTAGTGGCAGATTAACAACGTCTATAAATCGTGGGGCATTTTGGTGGCAGCTTGGTGGCACGCTGTTATAATCTCACACTGGGAAGCTGCGAACTGTGAAATGCCTGCCAGACGGCCGTTATTGGCCGGCGTCGCAAGGCCAACCATTTGGCGATTACAAGGTGGCTAAGACATGCTCAAACGGATAACGTTTAATCTGGAAGAAGGCTGGTCTACGCTGGCCCTGCTGCTCTTGCTCATCATCATCCCCACCGTAGCCATCATGCAGGCGGAACTGACCCCTGGCACGCACATCTTGCCCGTCGTTGGGATATTGGCGGTTTTGGCCGGCCTGCTGCTGGCCAAGAGCCGATTTTCAGCCAACACGGCCCACCTTTTTTCCCTGGTTTATGGTTTGTTTGTGGTCTTTTATCTGGTCGGCACGACGCTGCCGCCGGAACTAACCTGGCACGAGCGGATACTGGACCTGATCGCGCGGCAGGTAGACTGGTTTCAGAAGGCGTTTGGCGGGGGAACCAGCCGGGATGGATTGGTGTTTGTGGTGCAAACGGCCGTTGTCTTTTGGCTGCTTGGCTATACGGCCGCGTGGTACACCTTCCGCAAACCCCGTATCTGGCGGGTTGTGTTGCCGACCGGCCTCGTGTTGCTCAGCGTCGTTTATTACTATTACGGCCCCAAACCTTTGCTGCTCTACCTGGCAATTTACATTGTGGTGGCCCTGGTTTTTGTCGCCCGGACCTTCCTGGTAAGCCAGGAACAAATCTGGCAGGCCACTGCGGTGCGCTACGAGCAGAGCATTCGTTCCAACTTCATTCGCGCCGGTTTTTTGGCGGCACTGGTATTGTTGATTTTAGCCTATCCACTGCCCAAATTGTCGGCGAGTACGGCCGTTAACGAAGCCCTCAGCGGCACACGCGGCCCCTGGCGCGAATTTCAGGAAACCTGGACGCGCCTCTTTTCCGCTTTGCGCGCTTATGGCACGGCCGCCAGCGACCCCTATCAGGAAACGATGGCTTTAGGCGGCCCGCGGTCTGTCGGTAATGATTTGGTGATGGACATTTACGTGCCGGAGCCGCTGCCCAATTTGTACTGGCGCGCCATCGCCATGGATACATACCAGGATGGCGCCTGGTCGGCGAACGTGGGCGAAACCTCCCTCCATTTCCCGGATGATGGCCTGTTGGACACACCTGTATTGCTCGGACGAGAAGTCATCACGCAAACTGTTGTGAA
>CALFEW010000014.1 GCA_937958365.1 uncultured Chloroflexota bacterium
AAAAAATGAACAGCAACAATTTTTGGAAAAAATTAGGTCGGGATGAAAGCGGTATCACCGCTCTGGAAACAGCCATCATCTTGATCGCCTTTATCGTGGTCGCCTCCGTTTTCGCCTTTACCATCCTGTCGGCCGGTACATTCTCCACCGAACGTGGTAAAGAAGCCGTTTACTCCGGTTTAGGCGAAGTGCAGTCTTCGATGGAAGTGAAAGGTTCCCTCATCGCTACCGCCGCCGTTAGTGGCACGACGGGCGCAGAAATGGACACGCTGGTTTTCACGCTCGGTAACGTGGTGGGCGGCGAACCGCTGGACCTGAACACAACGACTCCGGTGATGGTGGTGAATTACGTGGATGCCACGCAGTTTGAAAACGACGTAGATTGGTCCACGAACTGGATTGTGACCAACGACGGTGACGAACTGCTGGACAAAGGCGAACTGGTCGAGATTACCGTAGACCTCTCCGCCTTGACCAATCCTCTGAGCATCAACACGCAGTTCTCGGTGGAAATGAAACCGCCCAAGGGCGCGGCGCTGAGCATCCAACGCACCACCCCGCCGTACTTCGACGAAGTGATGGACTTGAAATAACAAATCACGGTTAAAAAAATGAGTGAACAGTTCAGCCGGGCTTACGAGTCCGGCTCAACTGTTGCCACAAAAGGAGCAGTCTGATGGACATCGAACAAAGAGTGAAGTCTCTGGAACAGGAAATGAAGATTTTGAAGAATCAGGTTCAGAAGACGTTATTGGACATTCAAGAACAAATCCTCGTTCATTACCATCCGGCGCTCCGCACAGAAGACGATTCCTTTGAAGAGAACAATGCAACGTCGAAGGAAACTGGCAGGTCAGGTGGCAGCAATGGGCTGCGGCCGGAGGCTTCGTTTTCGGACCAGGCCACCGGTGGTTTGAAGGTGCGTCAGGTTTCTCTGGCCGATTTGCGACAATCCAATCAGCCGCCCGCGGAACCAACCATCACCGCGCCTATCACCGCCGTTCCTGCTGCCGCACCCGCCGCCAAAGCCATGAGCGATGACGAGATTTTTGCCGGTCTGGTGGAGTGGGTGAGTGAAAGCGTGGCCAAGATTGGCGCAAAGCGTACCCAGAAACTATTGGACCTGCGTGCAGCCACTGGCACGGTGACTCGTGAGGTTTACGACACGTTGCAGCAACTGATTACCCTGTGTGACGAGAATGAAGGGGCTGACGCCGCGGAAACGGCCGTTCTCCTACAACAACTCAGTCAACTATTAAAGCCAAAATCAGCCTGACAGGCGCTTGTGGCCCGGCTGTAAAGAGACCGAAGGGTTCCCATGGATAAAGCAATCATGACCACAATGCTCATCGTCATCAGTATGGTGATGGGTGTTCTCCTGTTCCACGCCGCTTATCCGGCCATTATTGAAAGCAACGACGCCATGACCAGCATGACCAATCGCGCCGATGAGAAACTGCGCAGCCAGATCACCATTGTCCACAGCGTTGGCGAACTGGACAGCAGTGGATGGTGGCAGGACACCAACGGCGATGGCGAGTTTAACGTGTTTGCCTGGGTGAAAAATGTAGGCGAAACGCGCATGGTTGCTTTGGAACAAACGGACGTCTTTTTTGGTCCAGAGGGGGCGTTTAACCGCATCCCTCACCAGAGCCAGGCCAGCGGCTACCCTTATTGGACCTGGCAGCTGGAAAACGGCAGCCAATGGACGCCCACCGCCACCCTGAAGATTACTGTTCATTATGGCGTGCCTTTGGGAAACGGCCGTTACTTCTTCAAAGTCATCACCCCCAATGGCGTAGACGCCGAATACTTTTTTAGCATGTAAACCTGGATGATAGACGTTTATGGAAACAATCCTGACTGCCTTTATTGTTCTGACGCTGATCTTGTTCGCCGCCCTGACCATTTTTGCCGGTTATCTGAACGCTCAAGAAACGCTGCGCCTGGCCTGGCAAGAAATGCAGACACGCCTGAGCGATCAATTTCACACCGACCTGGCGCCGGTTGTGGCGGAGGCCAAAAGCTCCGGCGCGGTCATTGAGCTAACGCTGCGCAATGAAGGCGACACCCGCCTGACCGATTTTGCGGCCTGGGATGTGATTGTGCAGCATTATTCAGCGCCCGGCGATTATTACATTGACTGGTTTTCATACGTCGGGCAGGGTGAACCGGTGGATGGCGAATGGAGCGTCGTCGGCATTTATCAGGATGCGGCCACGGCCGAAGGCGAACTGTTTGAACCGGGGATTTGGAATCCTGGCGAAGAATTATTGGTCCGTTTGCGCGTGTTGCCGCCGGTAGGCCCAAATTCCACCAACATGGCAACCATCACCACCGCCAATGGCGTGGGCATCAGTATGCAATTCACGCGCTGATCTAGTCAGGCGTCGGGCGCGGCAGCGCGCCTGACCTGGCGCTTCCGAGAATTAAGATGGCTCTTCATCACATTTTATTGGTAGACGACGACGAAATGCTGGTCCGTTTGTTGGCGCGGGCGCTGCGTAAATGTGGGTATCAGGTGGATACGGCCGTTGACGGCCAGGATGGCCTGGAAAAAGCCCTGACGCTGCGACCAGACTTGCTGGTATTGGATGTGATGATGCCGCGCATGGACGGCTACGAAGTGTGCCATCACCTGCGCCACCACCCGGAAACGGCCGCTACGCCCGTTCTCATCATTACGTCCCTCGGCTCTGCCGGTGGGCCGCTGGCCGACAGCACAGAGGAACACGCCGAGGCTGTCCACCAATATCGCCAGCGCACATTTGCCGCCGGCGCCAACGACTTCCTGACAAAACCGGTGCGGGCCCAAGCGCTGCTGGACCGGATCAAACATGTGACATTGGATACGCCGCACCTGGCATGTCCGGGATGAGGAAGATAATGACTCAATTACAAGCAGAACGAACGGATTGCAGTCCGATTGACCTGACGTATGCCCACGACATTGTAGACGGAGACATGGAGCTGTTGCAGGAGATTATCGCGCTGTTTCTGGAAGATTACCCATCTCAACTGACGGCGTTGCAGCAGGCCATTGTGGTCGGCGACGCCGTTGAAACCAAAGCCAAAGCCCACCGTTTGAAGTGCAGTCTGGGCAACATCGGCGGCTGGCGCGCCTATAAGCTGGCGTATGAAATCGAGTTGATGGGGATGCAGACCAAGCTGGAAGGCGCGGCTGAACGTCTGGTTGACCTGACGGCCGAAATTGGCCGTATTGTTCTCTTTTTCGAGCGGCCTGGGTGGGTCTTGCTGACCCAGACATTGCTCGCCTGCGACGAGGACCAATGAATCGGCCGCATCGTATCCTGGCGATAGACGACGACCCGTTGACCCTGCACATCGTGGAACGGGTGCTGCAAAGGCATGGCTATGAGGTATTCACGGCGTACAACGGGCATGATGGCATAGCCAAAGCCCGCGACCTGAAGCCGGACCTGGTGATTTTGGACATTATGATGCCGGGATTGGATGGTTTTCAGGTATGTCGCCGATTGCGTGAGGACCCGGAAACGGCCGTTCTTACCATCCTCATGCTCTCTGCTCGCGGCGCGATAGACAAACCGGCCACCGACCCGGTAGATTTTGCCCAACGGGTGCGCGACCAGCTACAGGGCTACCGCGTCGGCGCATCAGATTTTCTGACAAAGCCGGTGAAAGCGGCCGTTTTGGTGGAACGGGTGCGTTCGTTAATCTGGAGCGGTGGGAATTGACATGGCGCAGAAGATTTTGATCATCGAAGGCGACGTGCAGATGTTGGAATGGATTCAGGGCCTTCTGGAGGAAGAGGGCTACCTGGTGTTGATTGCTGTGGACGACGGCGCGGGATTAAAAACGGCCGTTACCGAAAAACCCGACCTCATCCTGCTGGATGTTTTCTTGCCCGGCATGGGCGGCGAAGAAGTCGCCCGCTATCTGCGCACCGACCCCGAAACGGCCGAAATCCCCCTCATCATGCTCGCCAACGAAAGCGAGCTAGACAGCCTCACCATCGGCCACGAATCGCCCGTAGACGATTACCTGATCAAACCTTTCGATGCCGTCACGCTGGTCACTAAAATCCTGCCCTACATGGGCCGCAAAGGGCCACAAAAAACCGTCATTTCCTCTGGCAATGGCGAGCTAGACAGCAAAATGGGCGGCGGCATCCCCCTCGGTTCTCTCACCCTTGTCGAAGGCAGTTCTGGGGCTGGCAAATCAGTCCTTTCGCAGCAGATGATGTTTGGCTCGCTCAACGACAGCTTCACCCTCTCCCTGTTTACCAGCGAAAACAATGTCAAAAGCCTGGTGAAGCAAATGCGCAGCCTGGACCTGGACATTCTGGACTATTTGCTCCTGGGCAAAATCCACATCTACCCGATGGAATTATCGCAATTGGGCAACACTGCTCCCCGCCTGCTGCTTCAGGCCATGGGCCGCGAAACCAGCCGCGACATGATCATCGTGGATTCGCTGACGCTGGCTATCGGCCAATCCACCATCGAAGAGGTACTCAGTTTCTTTGAGGAATGCAAGCGGTTGTGTGCGCGTGGCAGCAGCATCATCCTCATCTTGCATTCCCACGCGCTCAACAGTGAATTGTTGGTGCGCATCCGCTCGTTGTGCGACGCGCATTTGCAGCTTCGCACTGAGGAAGTTGGCAAAAAACTGGTTAAAACGTTAGAAGTCACCAAGGTTCGTGGCGCAGACAAAACCACCGGCAACATCGTCAGCTTTGAAGTGGAACCCGGCTGGGGCATGCGCGTCATTCCGGTGAGCAAAGTAAAGGGGTAGCCTGGTAGTCTGTAGTCATGACGACTCGACTACTTGGCTATTCAACCAAACGACTAAAAACTATGTCTCAATCAGTCCTTCCTTTCCCCTTTCACACAGCTGCCGCCCAGTGCGACCACGGTGTGGGGTGCAGCCTGCAACTGGTGCTGCCGCCGCC
>CALFEW010000015.1 GCA_937958365.1 uncultured Chloroflexota bacterium
GCCCTGACCTGCGCAACTACCGCGTAAACTTCGACAAGATCGGGCGTCTGCTGCCGGCGTTCCAGCCTCAGTGGACGGCCCGCCGTGGCGCGCAGCAACTCTATGAAGCGTACCGGCGTCTGGGCGTTACCCTGGAAGAATTTGAAGGACCCACCCACCCTCAAGACAAAGACAACAACGAAACGCGCATTGTGCCCGTCTCGCGGGAAATTTACATCTAACAAAAGGATTTCCTGTAAAACCCACCCAACAACTTCTACCGGCTGGGGCCTGGCCGGGAAGTTCGCCTGCTGGGCGCGTATCTAGTGACCTGCGATTCGGCTGAAAAAGATGCGGATGGCAACGTCACGGCCCTGCATTGTACGTATGATCCGGCGTCGAGAGGGGGGAATCCGAGTGACGGCCGTAAAGTCAAAGGTACCATCCACTGGGTATCCGCCCAACACGCCGTCACCGCCGAACTGCGCCTCTACGACCGCCTGTTCACCGACCCCTTCCCCGAAAGCGCCGCCGAAGGTCAGGACTTTACCGCCAATCTCAACCCCAATTCCCTGGAAATCCTCACCGGCTGCCAGTTGGAACCTGATCTGGCTACAGCCAAAGTAGGCGACCGCTTCCAATTCATGCGCCAGGGTTATTTCGTGGTAGACCAGGACAGTACCTCGGACAACCTGGTCTTGAACCGCACCGTCGGCTTGCGCGACACCTGGGCTAAAGTGCAGAAGAACAGTTGATAGTTGGGAGTTGATAGTTGTTAGCGGGAGTTTCTTCACTAACCACTATCAACTAACCACTAACCACTTCCTCATGACCAAACGCTTCATTCTCGTCGCCGGCAACATTGGAGCCGGCAAAACGTCTCTTACTGAGCGCATTGGGGCGCGATTGGGCTGGCGCACCGGCTACGAATCGGTGATGGACAACCCCTACCTGCCCGATTTTTACGGCGATATGGGGCGGTGGGCGTTTCACTTGCAGGTCTTTTTTCTGGGCCATCGCGCCCGGCAGCACGTGGAATTGTTCGAGAAACCAGAATCAGCCATCGCCGACCGCAGTATTTATGAAGACGCCTATATCTTCGCCCGCGCCCTGCACCACATGGGCAACCTGAACGAGCGTGACTTCCAGGCGTATCGCCAGGTGTATGAATTGGTGGTGGCCGGGCTGCCTGCGCCCAGCTTGCTGCTTTACTTGCAATGCCCGGTCGCGGCGCTGATGGAGGGCATCCACAGCCGCGGCCGTGAAATGGAAAGCGGCATCACGGCCGAATACCTGGGTCTGCTAGAAACCTTTTACGACGAGTGGCTGAACACCTTCGACCTTTGCCCTGTCCTCACCATTCCCACGGCCGATCTCAATTTTGTGCAGCAGCCGCGTCACCTGGACATCGTCGTCGAGCGCATTCAGGACAAACTCGCCGGAAAAGAAGCTGTGATCTTTCCTGATAGTTAACATAATCAAAAACTTGCGCCGATTAAATATGGAGTGCGGCGCTGAACAGCTTCAATCCGAAATCCGAAATCCGAAATTTTCACAGGAGTGCCATGTCTAATTCACCCGAAGCTTTATTGACACGATTGGATGACATTGGGCGGTCGTTGGCGCGCAGCGGTCAGGCATTGGCACTGCTGGGCCTGGGGTCGTGCGGCGCGGATCTGGCGCGGCTGGATGTGTATTCCGACCTGGATTTTTTTGCCGTTGTGCAGCCGGGCAGCAAGGAACATTTTTTGCAGGATTTGAGCTGGCTGTCTGACGTGGCCCCGGTTGTCTATGCTTTTCGCAACACGGCCGATGGGTACAAATTGCTGTTCGCAGATGGCATTTTCTGTGAATTTGCGGTTTTTGAACTGCCGGAAATGGCGCAGGCGGTGTATACGGCCGGTCGGATTGTCTGGCAGGCCGCCGATTTTGACGCCAGACAGTGGATTGTGGAAGGGGAACGGCCGTCTCCCGCCAGGCAATCACCACCGGACGTCGAATGGCTCGTCGGCGAAGCGCTGACCAATCTTTACGTGGGTCTGGGCCGATTCCATCGGGGTGAAAAGCTGTCGGCGCTGCGCTTCATCCAGGGTTATGCCGTGGATCGCCTCGTTGAACTGGCGCCCTTGCTGGAAACCGCACAGCCTACCATCTCTGATCCCTTTGCTGCCGAAAGGCGTCTGGAGCAGCGCTTGCCGCAATTTACCCATCATCTGCCCGCATTTATACCCGGCTATGAACACAGCCCGGCGGCCGCCCGCGCCATTCTCGCCTTTTTGGAACAACACTTCACGGTCAACCCGGCCATCAAAGCCGAGATTCTGGCCCTATGTGATTTGTAGGCAAGTTGGTTGGTTGGCTGGCTGGTTTGTTAGCCAACCAAATTACCAACTAACCAACCCTTTTCTATCTACCCGTTAGCTTAATAAATCTTGCGCCCACCTATTGAGTGTGCTAGTATCCAATTATCCCTGCGATGTGCGTGATGGGCTTCTAAGTTGAGCCAACGCCACTTGATAGGGAATCGGACAATACGTAGAGGGGATGTAGTAGCCTAGCGGCCAGGCAGAGTCCTCGCGAAAACGTTCCCACCTGCTAATGCAGGTTCAAGCATCTGAGGTTCACACGGCATGGCGGGGTGTCCCTTTCTCTTTGAGAAAGGGGCCAACCACTCTTCATGAGCACAGGTTAAAGGCCCCTGATTTCCTTATCAGGGGCTTTTGTTTCTATTCATCTCACCAAAAAGGACATTGGAATTGCCTTATGATTCGTGAGCGTATCGCTGACGACATCTACGTCTTTACGAGCAAGCAATATGCTCAGGTCACGGCCGGAGCCATCATTACCAAGGAAGGTGTTGTCCTGGTTGATACGCTTTACTACCCGGAAGAGACGTTGGCGATCAAGGAATTTTTGGAAGAACGTCTCGGCCATACAGTGAAGTATGTGATCAACACACACTATCACGCGGATCATTCGCAGGGCACTTATTTGTTCCCCCATGCGCAGGTGATTAGCCATCGGTTGTGTCGGGAATTGTTGGATACGGTGGGGCGTGAGGGCTTAGTAGATGCGCAATCCCAACTGCCGGACCTGGCAGATGTGCAAATTGTGCTGCCGGACCTGGTGTATGAAGATGGCGTGATGAATTTGTACGTGGGCGGCAAGACGCTGTCTTTGCACCATTTCCCCGGACACAGCCCGGACATCACGGCCGTTTACGTTACCAATGATCACATTTTATTCGCCGCCGACAATGCCATGCCGGTTCCCACTTTCTTCGATGGCAGTTACGCCGACCTGGTGAAATCTTTACACGCTATCCTGAAACTTGAACCGGACACTGTTGTGCGCGGGCATGGCGAAGTGATTTTGCGTGGCGAAGTGCAGGCGGTGATTGAACATGACCTGGCGTATCTAACGGCCGTAAAAACGGCCGTTACCCAAATTCTAGAGCGCGGCAAATCAACGGATGCGTTAGCGAAAATTGATATTGAAGCCTGCGGCAAGTCCCGCATTCCCCTGAACGGACTGGTGGTAGACCTGCACCGGGCCAACCTCAATCGTCTATACAAAGAGCTGCAATAACGCGGCTCAACCCCCCAATAACGTCAATTTCCCCGGTAAAACTTCATACGTGATGTACTCGGCGGCTTCGCTGAGAATTTCGCCGTCAGAATGAATGGGCGTGCCGGGTTGGCTGCGAATTTCCAGCCGCCGCGTCGCACCGGACGAGATTTGGGGGTGTTCCAGGTGCGTGCCGCGCATCAAGCGCAGCAGCATCCCCAGAAACGTCACTTTGCTCACTTCGGGGGCCAGCACATAGTTCAATAAGCCATCGTCAAACTCGGCGCCGGGCGACATCATAAAACCGCCGGTGCGCGGCCCATTGCATACAGACAGCAGGAAAGCCGGTCCATCGTAACGGCCGTCATCCCAGGTGATTTGCATTTGCCAGGCTTTGAGCTTGATAATGCCGCGCACCAGCGCCACCAGGTAACGCATCTCGCCGCTGATGCGGGTGATTTTGATGTGTTCCAAAGTCACCATCGGCTCCATAGCCAGGGCGCTGTTGTTGTTGAAGTAGTGGACACGGCCGTCCACGTTGATGCGCCCTACGTCAATCTGGCGCGTCTTTCCCGTCGCCATGAACCGGGCGGTCGCTTCCAATTCCAGCGGGTAGCCAAGCATTTTGGCGAAGTCGTTGGCCGAGCCAATGGGGAAAATGCCCAGAGGAATGGTGGTTGCCTCGGCTGAAGCCACCGCCAACAGCCCGTTAGCCACTTCACTGATGGTCCCATCACCGCCGGCGGCAATGACGGCCTCATAGCGGTCAGCAACGGCCGTTTTGGCGACCTCTATGGCTTCACCCGGACGTTGGGTGACGTGGATGTCAAATTCCAGGTTGGCAGCGCGACAGGCGGCAGCGACGGCCGTTTGTCGCTCCTTCGCTCCCCAACGATTGGCATATGGGTTTAAGATGACTTTTACCCGCATCAGGCTGCTCCTTTTACCGGCCGTTCAGGCTGGCCCGAATCAAAGCCGGTTTATTGGTGATAAGGCCATGAACACCCAACGCCGCCAGGCGGCGGGCTTCGGCCGGATCATCTACCGTCCAGACATTTACCTGATACTTACGTTTCCTGGCCCAGGCCATGTACGTGGCATCCACGAGGGTGTGGTTTGGGTGGTCGGCCTGACCGTCGGCCAGCAAATAACCATATTTCAACCAGCCAGCGTCACGAATCAGGGCGATGGGGACCCGCAGCGGCAAGCAGCGGCGCAAGCGACGGAGCGCCAGGGGATTAAAAGAGGAAACCAGGACGTTTTCTTCAAGATGGTGGGCTAGAATGCGGTCGGCAACGGCCGTTTCCGTGCCTCGTTCGCGCCAGCCAAAATCTTTCACTTCGATGTTATACAAAAGCTGCTGACCAAACGTTTCCAGCACCTCATCGAGCGTGGGAACCCGCTCCCCTTGGGGCATCTCCAGGCTTTGCAGCGCTGCCAGAGACATGTCCGCAACACGGCCGTGGCCCGAAGTCATCCGGTCAACCAGGGCATCATGCATCACCACCGGCACGCCATCCGCCGAAAGCTGCACGTCGAACTCAATGCCGTCCGCCCCTTGCGCCAGCGCCAGACCAAAAGCCGCCAATGTATTCTCCGGCGCATCAGCGCTGGCCCCGCGATGTCCAATCACAAGTGGGCCTGAAGAAGTAAGCCAGTTTGTCATGGGTTGTTTGTCATAGGCTGAAGACTAACATGGTGAGTGAGTCGGTTGATTCTTCGCAAACCACCCCCGACACCCCGCTTCACCATTACAGATTGACAAAATAGGCGTCGGCTGCCTGGTCAATCATCTCTTTGGTCAACTGCGGCTCAACGCCTAAATAATCGGCGATGTCGGCCAATTGGTCCAATAAGTCGCGGGGATGGCTGGCGCGCAGCTTCTGGTTGCGTTTAATGTAATACTCTTGCAAAAGATAACGCACAATTTGTTCGTCATAACGCACGTTCCGCGACTGGCAGGCGCGTTTAAAAATTTCCCGGTAGCCATCAAAAGAGGGTGACGTAATTTCAATCTTGTGGCGAATTCGGCGCAGGAACGCCTCGTCTACCAGGTCGCGCGGCGGCAAATTGGTGGAGAACACGATCAAGACGGCAAATGGCACTTCAATTTTGCGACCGGTATGCAACGACAAGAAATCAATATTCTTTTCCATCGGCACGATCCAGCGATTCAACAAATCGCGTGGGCGAACTTGCTGTCGGCCAAAATCGTCAATGAGGAACATGCCACCGTTGGCCTTCATCTGAAAAGGGGCCTCGTAATATTTGTTGATGGTGTCGTATTTTAGTTCCAGGCCATCCAGGGTTAATTCGCCACCCACCATGATGGCCGGCCGCTGTATGCGAATCCAACGCGCATCTAGTTTGCGTCCACTCAGCGAACCGGTATTGACTCGTTCGATGGGGTCTGTGACGACGTTATGATTGATTTCGTCGTAGACTTTGATGATTTGCCCGTCTACTTCCACGGCATACGGGATGTACATGTCGTCTTTAAGAATCATCCGGCCGATGGCTTCGGCGATGGTAGTTTTGCCATTTCCCGGCGGGCCATATAAAAACATGGATTTTCCGGAGTTGGCCGCCGGCCCAATTTTATTGAAAACAGATTCTTCTAGAATTATGTGGGAGAGCGCCTTTTTCATGGAAATGGGGTTGACTGTCAGGCGTTTGGCTCTTTGCGCTTCGATGGCTTTGATGTAGTTGTCCCAGGGCACAGGCGCGGGACCGACGTAAGTGGTGCGTTCCATCAATTCTCGTGTGCGGGCCATACCTTTGGTGGTGATGACGTACTCGTAAGACGCCGGACCCAGGCTGCCGGCGCCTTTGACCTCGCACATTTGCTCACGCTTTAAAAAATCAAGGGCGGGACTTACCACTCCTTGGAATGGCAGGTGAATGGTTTCGGCAATGACACGGCCGGTAAGCTGGCCGCGTAAATACATGACCTTCAGGACCAGGTCCTGGATAAAGGTAGTCGTCAGGCCAGTATCTTCTAATGTGTGAATGACGCCAGGCTCCCACTCTGAGCGAGGATACGTCTTCTGTGAATCTTGAGCCATCTTTTTTCTCCTATGATTCGACAAGGACACCTATAGATTATACAAGATTCAGGTCGGGATCAGGAAAATTCGTGAATTTGGATCAGGTTTGTCGGTCCGTTGGACCCAAATGGCACCCCCGCAGTGATGACGATTCTGTCGCCATTTTCCAGGCCAAACGGCCGTAACACCGCAATCGTCTGTTCTAACAAATCGTCTGTGTCTTCGACGTCATCTACCAGCCAACAATTCACCCCCCAGACCAGCGCCAACTGCCTTTGCGTCGTCGGCGAAGGCGAGACCGCCATGATCGAAATGGGCGGGCGGTGGCGGGCAATTTGGGTGGCCGTATACCCCGTCATCGTCGAGCAGACGATGGCCCGCGCCTGGATTTGCTCGGCCACTTCACAACTGGCGGTGCTAATGGCGCGGGTGACGCCGGTTGTCGCCGCCTGCTGCCGTCGCGCCCGCCAGGCGTCATAAGGGAACTCTTTTTCGATGATCTCGGCAATTTGCGTCATCATCATCACCGCTTCCACCGGGAATTTGCCGGTAGCCGTTTCGCCGGACAACATGACCGCGTCTGTGCCGTCCAGAATGGCGTTAGCGACGTCACTCGCTTCGGCGCGGGTTGGCCGGGGATGCTCGATCATGGATTGCAGCATCTGGGTGGCGGTAATGACCGGCTTGCCCAGGTCGTTACAGCAGCGGATGATGCGTTTTTGTAAGACAGGCACGTCTTGCGGTGGTACTTCAATGCCCAAATCCCCGCGGGCGACCATCATCCCGTCGGCCGCATCGCGGATGGCTTCTAGTTCGGCAATGGCTTCGACTTTTTCGATTTTGGCGATGATGGGAATGCGCACGCCCAATCCATCCATTAAGGATTGCAATTCGTAAACATCTTGGGCTGAGCGCACGAAGGAGAGGGCAACGTAGTCGAGGCGCAGGTCGCAGATAAGGCCCAGGTCTTCTTTGTCTTTGTCAGTAATGCTGGAGATGGGCAGGTCTGTACCCGGCGCATTGACGCCTTTGCGTGATTCCAACAGTCCGGCCACCGTGACAATGCAGCGCAGTGTGTCGCCTTTCTTTTCATCTACCACAAACTCCACCTCGCCATCGCCAATGACCAATCGGCCGCCCGGCTGGATGACTTCGATCAGGTCTGGATGGGGAAAGTGGATCATGGCCGGTTGGCCGCGATGGGGGGTGAGGATGATCTCGTCGCCGAGGGCGAGTTGGATGCCCCCGGATTTAACGTGGCCCAGGCGAAGTTTGGGGCCTTGCAGGTCGCCCAGAATGGCCAGAACTTTGCCTTCCGCTTCGGCGACTCGCCGAAGCATTTTGACGGTTCGCGTGTGTGAGGCGTGGTCGCCATGGGAGAAGTTAACACGGGCGACTGTCATACCGGCGGCTAACATGTGCCGGATGGTTTCCGGGTTGCTGCTGGCCGGCCCAATGGTTGCGACAATTTTTGTTCTAGCCATAGTAAGCCTTGTTTTGTGTTGGGTTTGCTGTTGTTGGTCCACAGCAAATAACCCCAACGTTCAGAGAAAGTTACCACGTGGGGCGTTGTCACGTTGGCGTGTTTGACCCCAAAGAAAAAGGGCGTCCATACTAACGCCCTGTTGCTTTATTTCTGTGAATTGTACGTGGTGTTGGTGACGGCCGTTACTCGGCGGCTTCACTCAACGGCCGTAACGAAATCTGTATCTCGTCTTCACTCAGCTTGCGTGCGGTGACGTGAATCTGGTCTTGTACGGTGAAATTCTCTTCCAGCCACTCATGCAAAGCAGGGCTGAGTACCAGGCGCGCCCGGTCGTTGGGCAGCAGCCGCCAGACTGAAGATTCCTTATCATACAATCCTTCATAATAAACGGTCACTGCCCGCGTTTCTGTGCGCGAATTAATCTGGAAAAAGGGCCAATGTTTGGGCGTCAGGTTAATAAACCCCTGGCGAATGTGAAGCGGTTTCAAATCGGCCACGTAGGTGAACATTTCGGCCGTGTCCGGCTGGTCGTCATTAATCTCGGCGGCGGGTTCAACGGCCGTTTTTGTTCTCGTTTTCGGCTTGGGCTTCTTCCGCGCTACTTTGCCGGTCAGGAAATCCAAAATCGGCATGAGCATCGTCACCTGTTCGCTCATCACCTGGGTAAGCGCGGATCCCATCGCCGCCACACGTTCCGAATCGAAGCGCCGGTAAAGGTAAAAAGGCATCAACCAGCGCGGATCGCTGTTCAGGTAAGCCGCTTTACTCATCACGGCCACCGACGTTGCCTCATCAAGCGCCGTCACACTGTCTTTAAACAAATCCTGATAATGGGCTGTTTCACGGGAATCGTCATCTATTTGTAACTGCTGAACGCGCAAAGACCATTCCGGGCCGGATTCGGTAATCAGACGGTGGCACAAGGCCGGTTCTTTTTCCGCCTGACGATAAATCTTAGTCAAAACGGCTTCGTTCGAGATCGTCATCTGCAATTCCAGACTCATGGGCCGGGCAAAAAAGGAAATGAAAGCATCTTCGCCCATATTTTCCGCAGCAGAGAGATAAACCGACTGGTTTTCTTTGCTTAAACCATAATAAGGAAACTTTTCCTGAACCTGGCGTGGCAAGACACGGTGCAGTTCGCGGATGAAAAGCTCCAACTGAGACAATGCATATTTAATGGCTGTTTCTTCGCCTGCCCAACCAAACGCCGTAAACACAGGCATGGTAAGGCCCGAAAATTGATTTGATGATTGCATACTCTTTAAACCTTATGTGGACAAATCCAAAGATTTCTGGGACGTGCCAGACTCAACATTTTAATCCTTTTGCGGATTTTACGCCAAAACGGATCGTTTCTCTAGCACAATATCTAGGCTGTCGGCTAAGAATTGATTCTACCAACTACTACCTAA
>CALFEW010000016.1 GCA_937958365.1 uncultured Chloroflexota bacterium
CCCTCGGCTTTGGCGTGAATCAGGTTGGTCTCGGCCGTTGGCAGACGCCGCACGCCTAACCGCTGGCAAATCAGCTCGTTGATGGCCGTCAGCGGCAGCATGTCCAGGGTGATGCGCTGCGTCGTGGGCAGTTCGCTCAGGTCGGCGTAAAACGCCGGCGTGTCCCGGCTGTCGGCAAACGGCCGGGTGACGATGGCCAACAGCAGCGGCTGCACCTGCCGCTGCACGCGCCGCAGCAGCGTCCACGACGAGGAATCCAGCCAGTGGGCGTCTTCCAAAATGAGGACCAGCGGGCGCGAAGGGCCAACGGCCGTTTCCAGCAAACTCACCAGCAACCGCAGCGTATTCTCCTGGCGGGCCTCGCCCGCCAACTGCGCCGTCAGTTCGGTGTCTGGCAAATCTAGCGGCAAAACCACTTCCAGCAATGGCAGCAAATCATGGAGCGTTGGGTCCAGTACGGCCGTTATCTGGCTCAATCGGTATGCCGTCTGGTCAGCGCCGGCCAGGTCTGGTTCCGGCTCTAGCAACTGCTCAAAGATCGGCCGCCAGGCGTGGTATGGCGTAGATTGCTCGATGGCGTCGCCGCTGCCCAGCAGAACCAGCGTGGTGGACCGGTCTGCCATGCGCAGCAGCTCTTGGGCCAGGCGCGATTTGCCGATGCCCGCCTGGCCTTCGATCAACAGGGCCGTGGAACGGCCGTCCCCCAATCGCGCCAGGGCTTCGGCAATTTGCTGCCGTTCGGCCGTGCGTCCCACCATCGGCGTGGCTGTGTCTATTGCCCGCGCCGTCTGCGGCGTGGCGCGGCGACCGCGTAGTTCCCAAAGGGGCATCACTTCTTTGACCCCTTTCAACTGCACCGGAGGCAGTGAATCCAGGTCATAGGCGGCTTTCACTGCCTCCGCTACCGGCGGCGATACCAGGATTTGTCCTGGCCGGGCGGTGGTCATGAGCCGGGCGGAAATGTTGACCTCGTTGCCCATCACGCCAAACGTACGCCGGATCGGGCTGCCATATGCGCCGCTGTGGGTCAGGCCCTGGCTGACGCCGATTTGGACCGGCTGCAAAAATGGCAGTTGTGCCGGTAAATCACGCAGTTCCAGGGCTGCCGCTGCCGCCCGCGCCGCGTCGTTTTCGTGGGCAATGGGCGCGCCAAAGGTGGCGTAGAGGTAGCTGCCTTTGTCGCCCATTGTCAATTGAATCAAAAAGCCTTCGTAATAACTCACGATGGCCTGGGTCTGGCAGACGAAGGTGTTCAGTTTGTTGCCGGCGTCGTCGTCGCCGTCGTAATCAATGCCGCTGAAGCGTAGGAACAGCACCACCGCCGGGCGCAGGTCGGCCAGGAACTCGTCGGAGCCTTGCTGCAAGCGGGCGAATACGGGCGGCAGGAGCCACCGTCGGGCCACGTCGTCGGGGATGTCTGGGGCGGATGGCTGCGGCAAGGGCGCGATGGCCTGCGCGCCAGATTGCGCCAGCCCGCTGATGACGGCGTAACGCTGCCCGGTCTCATCCGTGCGCCAGCCGGAAATGACCGGCGGCGCGGCCAGGTGGTCTAACACAGCGGCCGTCACGACAATTTCGCCCCGCGCCGCCTGTTTTTCGGCAACGGCCGTCTGGTCCAGGGTAGAACCGGCCAGCACTTCCATCACGTAAAGCTGCGGGTCGCCTACCAGGAAACGGCGGGCGGGTCCGGCGGCCACGGCCACTTTTAGCTTCAGGGGAATGATTTTGCCGCCGGGCGTGCGCACGCCTTCCAGCCGGGTCATGACTTGCTGCAATTCCAGAGCGCAGGCCAGCGCCAGCGTCACCGCGCCGGTTTCGCCGCCGTCGGTCTCATCGAACCAGCAGGTGATGGCGTCGCCGCTAAAGCCGATGACGTTGCCCCGGTAATAGTGTACCTGGGCGATCAGGTCGGTGTAGACGCGGTTGAGCTGGCGGGTGAGTTCTTCTGCGCCGCGGTGGGGGCCGAGTTCCTGGGCGAGTACGGCCGTTAACGGGGTAAAGCCGGAAATGTCGGCAAACAGGACCGCGCCTTGCACGCGGTCGGGCAGGGGGTGGTTGGCTGCCAGGGCAAAACGACGGTCGAGGGGCAGGAATGTGGTGGATGGGTTCATAGGTTGTGCGGAGACGGCCGTTACCATTCTCCTGCGTATTGCACCTCATACGGCCGTAACGCTTCAACTGTGTTGGCCCATGTTAGCTCGACCAACTGCCGCAGGTGCAAAATATCGTGGGCGACCCAGGCGGCCAGCATGTCGCCGGCGGTGAATTTGCCCCAGGGCGCGTCGCGGAACGCTTCCCAGTTCGGCTCGCCCAGCGATTCCAGCCAGACCAGGGAGGTCTGGCGCTCTTGCAGGAATCGGGCGAGAGAAGGGGGGAGGGAACGGCCGTTGTAGTCTCGTTGCGTCACCCAGCCCTGGGGATCAATGCGCGCCCAGGGTTCGTCCGGTTTGTGCAGGACCTGGTCCAGGTGGGTGCGAAAATCTTCCACTTCTTCGTCGGTCAGGTGGTTGATCACTTCGAGAATGGACCAGGAAGTGGGGTCAGGTTTACGTCGGGCGGTGTCGTCGTCCAGGTCTTGGACCAGCAGGCGGATGGCTTCGCCGTTGCGTTGCAGGTGTTGGATGGCTTGTGGGAAATCCATACAATCCTCCAGGGTTATACAAATCACTATCTTTGCTCTTTTATGAAATGGAACGCGGATTTTCACGGATGCGGCGGATTAACGCTGATATAAATGGTTTTTATCCGCGAAAATCGGCCGCATCGGCGTTTATCCGCGTCCCATTCAT
>CALFEW010000017.1 GCA_937958365.1 uncultured Chloroflexota bacterium
CGCTCCGAAGACTTCGCTCAGACTTTGTCCTGAGCAACGCCGAAGGAATGACTTCGACCAAATCGTGACCAATACAGATTTACGCGGATTTTCTGGGGGTTTGTCTGTGAAAATCCGTCCTATCTGTTCAATCCGTGTGCCTATCTTGAGTTTTCCGACAGCCTGCTGGAGGTATGAACGATGATTTGGACTGGTGAACGCCAGGGAAACGGCCGTTTCCCCAGCCACCCCGCAGACAAACGGCCGTCATGATCGAGACATGGACGCCTTACTTGTCGTTGTGGGCTTTTAGCGCTGCCTCGTTGGGCTGGCTTTACAGCGCCCTTGCCCACTTCTGGCCCCGGCTGTTCCATCGTGAACTCATTCGCCGTGCCTACCGGCAAGAAGACGGCTATCGTTTTGGTCGCAGTCTGTTCTGGCAACTGCCCAAGCGCCAGGCCGTTGTCATCGGTCTGGCTTCGCTGGTGGCGCTCCCGGCTGTGGCCTGGCTGCCGCCCTTCATGGCGGGCGCGGTACTACTGCTCATGACCCTGGCGCTGCTGGCTCTCTGGCTGACCCATCCCCCAGGACAACGCCTGGGGATTGTGGAATTGCCGGTTAACGGCCGTACCCCCACCTTTGCGCTGCTGCCAGATAACCGGCTCCTTCGCTCGATGGTGGTGCTTGTCTTCTGTGGCGTTATCCCGGCTGTGCTTCTGGGATGGGTCTGGCAAATGGGGTGGAGGCAGTTGGTTGGTTAAAACGGCCGTTCCCCTTCCCCTCCACCGCTTGTGTTTGCGCCACCGAAAGTGTTAGAATCGCTTCCCGATGAGCATCAAAACCTTTGATCTGGCTACGGCCGTTAGATTTGCCTCCTATGGCAACCTGGAAGCCTGGATAATGGCCTACCTCACGCACGATTCGCCCAATTCTGGCCTCATCTATCATTTGCAGACCCATCCTCACTGGTGGCGTGGCCCGTTGGAATTACCCCTGAAACGTCTCACCCGCTGTTGTGGGCCTGAAATAGGCATGAAATATCGGACCAGTTGGGTAGATTGGGAGATCACCATCCCCAAGATGGTCGCTGGTTTAACGGACGTGCGGGCGCTGCCGCCCTTAATCGTCGAATATGACGCCGGTCGGTACCTGATTCACGATGGCAACCATCGGTATGAGGCGATGGGGCGCAAGCGTTGGCCGACCGCCTGGGTTGTCATCTGGTACAACTCGGCAGCCGATTACGAAGCGGATGGCGCGGATGATTTCCTGGCGCATTTTGACGCGCTGAAATGGTAAGCGTTGAGTAACTAACGGCTACTTTGGATTGCACCACGGAGGCACGGAGAACACGGAGGACTTACAGGTTCAATCTCCATGCCTTCGGCGCCTCCGTGGTGAATAGAATGCGATGTAGATTTTCACGAATGCGGCGGATAAACAACAAAAACAGACATGAAACCTATCACCTTTCAATGCCATAAACTGATTGCCCGCACGGGAGAAGAAATCTGTACGGCGATTACCGATGTGGCTGCCTGGAGCCAATTTAGCGGCTACGGGGTTTTGCCCGGTATCCAAAGCGCCGCCTACGAAAAACGCACGGAAAACATGATCGGGTCGCGCATCCGCGTGCGTAATACCGACGGCTCGGAGCATGTGGAAGAAATCTATCGTTGGGTTCCTGGCCTGGAGGTGGCGATGAAGCTGCATGAATTTACCCCACCGCTTAGTCGTCTGGCGTCCCATTTTACGGAAGAGTGGAGCCTGAAAGCGACGCCGCAAGGAACCCATGTCACGCGCAGTTTTGCAATGTACCCAATGCGGCCTCTGACCCGCCCATTTGTATGGCTGATTTCTCTCCTGTTCAGGCGCGCCGTTGACGCTCATTTGGCTGAGATGTCCCGAATGTGAAAACCGGTTATTTGGGTGGCGAGGAATGGGCTGTTGGCGTGTGTTGGGGGAACGGCCGTGTTTTGCCTTCTCATTCATTGGAGAGGTGGATTGAAGGAAACCTGAAATAGTGCGTCAGGCTTGAGAACCATCCTATCCAAACCTGACCCATGCTCAAATGC
>CALFEW010000018.1 GCA_937958365.1 uncultured Chloroflexota bacterium
GTTTACTTGCCTGCCGTCAGGTTATCTGCTTGATTGATGAATATGTGGAAGCATTTGATTCAACCCGGTAAGGTGGCGCGGTTCACGTGGCGTCGGCGTTATTGGCTGCTTGTGCTGTTGGGTGGCCTGATGGCGCTGCCGCCTGGCCTTTTGGGGGCGCGGTCGGTGCGCGCTGTCGAAAACTACGCCGATCCTCATGGCCCTATGTTTCAAGGCGATTTTGCCGGGCCGCCGCCGCCGTTGAGCGGCCAGATTCGGATAGTCAGTTGGAACATTCGGTATGGGGAAGCCGTGGAAACGGCCGTCGCCGAACTGCGCCACAATCCCCACCTGCGTGACGCCGATGTGCTGCTGCTGCAAGAGATGGACGAAACCGGCGTGGCCTACATCGCCCAATCTCTGGCATACAATTATGTTTACTTTCCGGCGTCGGTTCATGCACATCACGGCCGTAATTTTGGCAATGCAGTGTTGTCTAAATGGCCCCTTTCGCAGCCGGAAAAAGTGCTGCTGCCCTACGCCAATCCCAGTAACGCCCAACGGCGCATGGCCGCCAAAACTGTCATCACCATTGCCGGCGCGCCGTTGGTGGTCTACAGCGTCCACACCGAAACTTACTGGTTGGGGCAGCGCGGGCGCAGCGCCCAGACCGCAGCCATCGCTGCAGACATCCCGCCAGGCGAGGGTCCCGTTATCGTGGGCGGCGACTTCAACACCATCACGCGGGCGGATGTGGCCGAGTTGTCGGCGCAGTTTACGGCCGTTGGCCTGGAACGAGTCTCGGCTGAGGCGGGGCCAACGGTGGACGTGGCCGGGATTGACGTGGTGGCGGACCATATTTTTGCCCGTTCATTGCCGCTTTTGGCGGCCGGAGCGATGACGGAAACGGCCGTCAGCGACCATGCTCCCGTTTGGGTGACGTTGGCCTGGGAAAACTAACAGACGGGCAGCCAGAAATCAGTTATAGTTAACGCATCATCCATTGTGTGGCGATTTCATTTCAGAACACAGGAGGCTTGGTGATGATTCAGAAGAATGGGCGATTGGGCCGGGCAACGGCCGTGTTCTTTCTCATCTTGCTGTTGTTGGGCGTCACGCAAGTGGTGCGCGCCGAGGGCATTATCCTGGGCGACCGGGTAGCCGACGGCGAGGAAATTGAGGGCGACGTCATCCTGAACGGCAACGACGTGCGCCTGTCCGGCGTGGTGGATGGCGACGCTTTTGTCGTTGGGCGCACGGTGATCGTTGATGGCAACGTCAACGGCAGCCTGTTTGTGTTTGGCGACAAAGTCATCATCAACGGCGAAGTGGGCGGCAGCGTGTACATAGGGTCGGTGTCGGTGCAGATGGGAGCAACGGCCGTTCTCAACCGCAGCCTCTATTATCTTGGCCTGAATCTGTTGACTGAACGCGGTTCCACGATTGCCCGCGACTTATACGCCCTGACCTTTGGCGCGCGGTTGGGCGGCAGCGTTGGCCGCGATACGCAGGCGGTTATTGGCCTCATCGAAGTGGTACGATTTGTACTGAATATGCTCAATCGCGTCACTACCAGCCAGCCGGTTTCTTTCCTGGAGCCGGGGCTGACGATTGACACGCGCGGGCGCGGGACCATGTATCGGGTGCAGGCGCAGGCGGAACCGGTGAATCCGCAGTTTGCGGCTTTGGGCGATTGGTTTGTGCGCAACGGCCGTTTGCTGATCAATTATCTGGTGGTAGGCATCATGGCGCTGTGGCTGCGACCGGCCTGGCTGCAAAAATGGTCAGGGCAGGTGGGGAAACGGCCGTGGCCCACGGTTGGCTCCGGCCTGGCGGCTTACATCATCGGCTTTGTCGGCTCGCTCATCCTTCTGACGGTCTTTATCGCCGGCGGCGCGGGCCTGGGCCTGATGACGTTGTGGGGCCTGGCCTTTACCTGGTGGGGCATTTCTCTTTCCAGCCTGAGCCTGGGCTTTTGGATTTTCATCTTGTTTGTGTCTTATCTCAGCAAGGTGATCGTCGCCTATTGGTTTGGCGGTTGGCTCCTAAACCGGGCTTTTCCCGATACCGATGCGCCGCGCCGCTTTGGGCCGTTGTTTGTGGGGCTGATTTTGTTTGTGTTGCTGGCCTCCATTCCTTACGCCGGTTGGGCGTTGAGCATGATCGTCACCTTTTTTGGCCTGGGCGCAGTTGCCAGCGCCTATCTGGAGATTCGCATCAGACGGACGGGAACGGCCGTTGAGGCTAAGTAAGCCGTAATCCGTAAACCGTAATCCGTAAACCGTAATCCGTAAACCGTTACACGGAACACGGAACACGGAACACGGAATACGGAACACGGAACACGGAACACGGTCAACAAACCCCATGTATCAATTCGACCTGACGACAATCAGCGGCTTCCTGGCTTCTTTGTGGGCGCTGTTACAGGGCGTGTTGTCGCTGGACCCGGCGGCTTACGAGGCCGCGCTGACGCAAGAAGGCGGCGCTCGTCTGTCGGTGGCGGCGCTGTTTGTCGCCGGATTGTCCATCACCCTGGGGCAGAGCGTGGTATTGTTTGCCAATCGCGTGCCGCGCCGCCGGTTTGTCCTCAGTCTGGCGTTGTCGTCGTTTTTGCTGCTGGTGGGCGTTTTGTTTTGGGCGGTAACGGTCTGGCTGCTGGCGACCTTTCTGTTTGGCGCGCAGCAGACGATGCGCAACGTGCTGATTGTCGTTAGCCTCAGTTACGCGCCGCTGTTGTATGGCGTGTTTGTGCTGCTGCCTTATTTGGGCAACATCATCAACGTCGTTTTGCGTATCTGGATTTTGATTGGCGTGGTGGGCGCGGTGATGGTGATTTTCCCGCTGGCGTTTTGGCAGGCGGTGGTTTGCTGCCTGCTGGGCTGGCTGTTTCTGGAGGTGGTTACGCGCCTGCGGCTGGTCATGGCTGCGGAAAGCTACCTGTGGCGCAACATTGCCGGCGCGTCGGTCATGTTAGACACGGAAGAGCTGGTGGATAGTTTTGTGCAAGAGCTGCGGGCGGTATCACGGCCGTTGCCGGCCGATGATTCAGGCCAGGTGATACAACCATGAGCCTGGTGATTGAACCCCTCGTCTGTTTGCTGTCGTTGGGGGCGCTGCTCCTCGTTGTCATGGCCTTTGCGTCCCCGTTGGAAGCGTTGGCCTGGTGGTCGGGCTGGTCTAAACGGCAGGTGGCTCCGGCACAGCCGTCTGCTCACACCTTGCCGCCGGCCGCCGACGCCGACTTTTTCCTGGTTTACCTCACCGCTATCGGCGGCATCTCCGCCGATGACATTTCCCGGCGCGAACTTGGCTTTCTGGAAAAATTGCAGGCGCAGGTTCCCAACGCCGTCATCGTCCACGACGTGTTCCCTTTTTCCGTCACCAACAATCCCCTCAACGGCGAACGGCAGCTTGCCTGGCTGTGGCAAAAAATCCACAACAGCCGCATGAAAGGCCGCGCCGGTTTTGTGGCGGCGTTGATTTTTGTGCGAAACCTGCTGCAAGTGGCTGTGTCTGGCGACTCGCGTTATGGTCCCATCTACAACGTGGGCGTGGCCCGCGAGATTGCCCTGAGTTTGCTGCGGCATGGCTACCGACCGGGCAGTGGCAAGCCGATTACGGTGATGGGCTGGAGCGGCGGCGGGCAAATCGCCGTCGGCGTGGTCCCTTACCTGCACAAAGCGTTGGACGCGCCGGTGTACGTGGCCTCCATTGGCGGCGTCATCACGGACGAGCCAGGGGTGGCTTTTGCCGAGAAGGTGCTGCATTTGCAAAGCTCCAAAGACAAATTCCCCACCATCGGCGATGTGTTGTATCCGGGGCGCTGGCCGATGATGCGTTATTCTCCGTGGAACCAGGCGAAACAAGACGGCCGTATCGTCACCATAGACCCCGGCCCCATGATCCACACCGGGCGCGGCGACTACTTTGATTACAAAGCCACACTGCCAGACGGCCGTACTCACGTCGAACAAACGGCCGCTCTCGTCGGCGAGTTTGTCCGCCAGCAGCCCACGCCAACCACCCCAGAAATACCCGTATTCGGTAATCCGTAGCCCGTTAATTCGAGGTAGACGGTTGAAGCTTTTTATGCGACTTCTGAGCCTGTTTATCACGCTTACCGCCGCCTCATCGCTGGTGAATCCGCGCCAGGGGGTGCTGCATTTTTTCCTCTGGCTGCCCAAACTGTTGGTGACGGCGCTGTCGCCGCTGTTGACGGTGGTAAGCTGGCTGCTGGCTTTGTTGGGACGGCGGCGCGGCGATCCCTGGCTGATGGGGTTGGGCGTGGCGGGCACGGCCGTTGCCCTCCGCCATTTTGCCGCCGTGACGGCCCCCCGTGAAACCGCTTTGTCCGACGCTTTTGGTCCTGATTGGGAAGCGCGTATCCCGGTTCCCATGCACGCCCGTCTTTCCCGCCGCCGCTGGCGGCCGCTGATCGTGGGCGAACCGGCCGGACTGGTGCAGCGCAACGTGGTTTATGGCGTCAATCCTGATGCCAGTGCGCCCCTGGTGGCCGATATTTTGCAGCCGCCGCCGGGCGTGGCCCCCTCCGGTCTGGCGCTGATTTTTGTGCATGGCGGGGCGTGGCGTTACGGCCGTCGCAACATCTCCAAATTCCCCTATTTCCGCCAGTTGGCCGGTCAGGGCCACGTGATCATGGACATTGATTACACCCTCAATCCCCACACGTCCGTGCCCGGTATGGTGATGGACGTAAAGCGGGCCATCCTCTGGCTAAAAGCCCATGCCGCCGAATATGAGGTCAATCCTGAGCGCATTGTCTTGACCGGGCAGTCGGCCGGCGGGCACCTCTCGCTGCTGGCGGCCTACACGCCCAATTATTTGGGCTTGCAGCCTAAAGATGAAGCTGGCAAAACGATGGCGGGAGATACGGCCGTTTGCGCCGTCATCTCCTACTATGGGCCGCCGGACATGGTGGCCCTGCACGAAGATTTTCAGGCGCGGTTTGAAGCGGTTTTAGCGGAACGGGTGAACAGGCGGGTAAACCGGCTGTTGCAGCGGATCGGCGAAGATGGTTGGGAGCAGGGGCTTTCGGCGCTGGTCGGCGGCTCGCTGGCCGACATCCCGGAGATGTACCGGCTGATTTCGCCCATCACTTACGTGGACGCCGACTGCCCGCCGACGATGCTGCTGCACGGAACCCACGATCTACTGGTAGATCACGAAGCGGTACAGCGGCTGCATCAAGCCCTTTATCTGGCTGGTGTGCCGGTGGTCCATTTGCCCTTGCCCGGCTGCGAACACAGCTTCGAGTCTATCTTGCCTCGCGTATCACCGGCGGCGCAAACGGCCGTCTATTACATGGAGCGGTTTTTAGCCCTGTTGGTTTGAGTTGAGATGAAAGATTGAAGATTAAAGATTGAGAGACGTTGCCTCTTTCATCTTCAATCTTCAATCTTTTTTACCGCGGGCTGATCAGCGTCTCGTAGCGCAGAATCACCTGCCCGGCGGCGTTTTTGATGAGCAATTCGTTGGGATTGATCTGGTAAGTAGCCGCCTGGGGCAGCAGTTGCAGATAGCTGCCTTCTTGTTCCATGACGCCTGGCGGGTCTATACATAGACTTTGCGTGGTGTTCACCGCGCCGACCGTCATCTGGCCGTTTTGGCTGGTGAAGCTGGCGTTGTAGGTGTTGCAGCCGCCAGAACCGGTAAGCTGACCATTATTGCCAAACAGCGCCGTGATTTCCGAGCCGTTCAGCACCGAAACCAGCGCGCCGACGCCGTCATAGTAATAGGAGAGACGCCAGGAGGTGCCGGCCAGCGGGGGAGTGGTGGGCACGGCCGTTACCGTCACCACACGCTCCTGGGCATCCTGACGGCCGTCTGGCCCATTGGCTTCCAGGCGATAGGTGTACGTGCCCGCATCCGTCAGGCAGTCTGGGTTCGCGCCGCTGCCGGGCGCGTTGTCCAAAATCACCGCTCCGTTACGCAGCAGGCGAATGGTCGTCACCGTGCCCACGACGGTCCAATTCACGTTGACGCAGTTCCCGGCCTCAATTTGGGTGGGCGCTACGCTAAAGGAGAGGATTTGCGGCGGGGCGATGGTGGGCGTGGGCGTGATGGGCTGCGGCGTGGCCGTTGGCTGGGTGGGGGCAACCACCGTGATGGATTGGGTGCGGTTGCTCGTGCCGCCGGGACCGGTCGCTTCGATGCGATACGTGACGATCCCAACTTGCGGCGGGCAATCCGACGTGGAGCCGTTGACCGGGGCGCTTTGCCACAAGACCGTATTGTCGCGCAGCAGGCGCACATTGCTGACCTGGCCTTCCACCCACCAGTTCAGCGTGACGCATTGGCCCAGCGTCACCTGGTTGGGCGGCGTGGCGGTGAAGCGGTGGATGGTGGGCGCGCCCACCACCGGCTGCACGAAGATGGTGATTTCGCGCACTTCCACGCTGTTGTCCTGGCGGACGACGCGCAGCTCGTAAACGGCCGTTTGTGGCGGGCATTCCGTGCGCGTGCTGGAGGCCGGCACAGGGTTGTTTTGCCAGTTCTGGCCGCGTTGATAGAAGAAAACGCCCGTGGCCCCGCTCACATTCCAGCGGAAATTCACGCACTCCCCGGCGATGATGTTGGTGCGATCCACCGTAAATTCGATGTTGGCCGCAGGCGTTTGCGTGGCGATGGGCGTGGAGGTGGCCGGACTGGGCACACGAATGCCCACCCAGATGCGGTCGCCAAAGTTTCTGCCCTGCGGATTGCGCATCGTCCAGAATGCCTGATACGGGCCCGGCGCTAGCGGCGATACCAGGTCCACG
>CALFEW010000019.1 GCA_937958365.1 uncultured Chloroflexota bacterium
GCAAGTCGGCCATCGGTGGGGCGTCGGCCTGGGCCAGGAACGCCTGGTAAGCCTGGGCGACAGCGATGAGGGCGGCTGGCGTCTGGGCGGACAGCGGCAGGAGGAAGGGCGACTCGATTTTGGCGGGGGTTGCGCCTGCCAACGGTGCTTCGGCGACGACGATGTGGGCGTTGGTTCCGGCAATGCCAAAAGCGCTGACACCGGCAACGGCCGTTGCCACTTCCGGCCACGGCCGCAACGAACGGGGAATATCCAGGTGATAGGCATCCCAGGGAATGGCCGGGTTCTTTTGTTGCACGTGCAGGCTGGCCGGTATCTGGCGATGGTAAACGGCGAGGGCAATTTTCATCAGGCCGGCCACGCCGGCCGCGCCTTCCGTGTGGCCGAGATTGGTTTTGACGGAGCCAACGTAAAGCGGCTGGTCGGCGGAGCGCCCGGCGGCGCAAACCTGCCCAATCGCGCCCAGTTCTACGGGGTCGCCGGCGCGGGTTCCGGTTCCGTGGGCTTCGATGTACTGCACCTGATGTGGCGCAAGGCCGGCGTTTTGATAGGCGCGACGCAGCATTTCCATCTGTCCGGCCGGGGAAGGCGTCGCCAGATAATCACCGGAACGGCCGTCGTTGTTCACCGCGCTGCCGCGAATGACGGCGTAAATGCGATCCCCGTCGGCCACCGCGTCAGAAAGGCGTTTTAAGACCACCAGCCCGGCGCCTTCGCTGCGCACGTAGCCATCGGCGCGGGCGTCGCCAAATTTGCAGTGGCCGTCAGGCGCCATCATTTTGGATTGTGAATAGGCGATGGTGATGTGCGGCTGCAAAATCGTGTTGGCCCCACCGGCCAGCGCCAGGCGACATTCACCCTGCCGCAGGCTTTGGCAGGCGAGATGAACCGACACCAACGACGAGGAACAGGCCGTGTCTATGGTGATGCTGGGTCCCTGAAAACCAAAAAAATAGGAAAGCCGCCCGGAAGCTGCATAACGGCCGCTGCCGGTCGTCATGTAAAAATCCACCAGATCGCTGTTTTTGAAGAGGCGGCCTTCAAAATCGTTCAGCCACATGCCCACGAAGACGCCGGTATCGCTGCCGGAGAGGTCATGCACCCGTTGTCCGGCATCGGCCAGCGCTTCCCAGCCGACTTCCAGCAGAAGCCGCTGCTGCGGGTCTAGCCGTTCCGCTTCCAGGGGGGCAATGCCAAAAAAGTAGGCGTCGAAGCGCTCAATATCTTCCAGGTAGCCGCCCCAGCGGCTCATGATTTTGCCTGGGGTGGCCGGTTGGTCATGATAGAAACGGTCCAGGCTGATGCGATTGGGGGGAATTTCCGTGATAGCTTCGACTTTGTTGCATAACAAGTCCCAAAAACTTTGCGGGCTGTTGACCGCGCCGGGGAAACGACAGCCCATGCCGACAATGGCGATTGGTTCTTGTTGGGAAGGCGATACTTGATCATTCATAGGTCTCAGTAGCTGCCTGAAAAGTAAGGGATATTGACCAAATTAGCCAATAGGTTGGGAACATGGCGGTTTACGGCCGTAATCCAAACTACCTAACGGCCGTTCAATTCGTTGAACTCTACCCGTGTGATATTACAATTATACTTTCAATGAGGCGGGTCGCCCGGCGCAGAAAACAGGGCTTCTCAGGAGTAGCCGCAATTTCATAATCGCGTTTGTTACACCACGCGAGAACGCGAAAAGGATTTCGCGGCTACATCATTAGAATTACCGACTCCTGAAAAACCCTGGAACGATCTGAAATACAAGTACACCATGTTTTGCAGATTGATGAATGGGACGCGGATAAACGCCGATGCGGCCGATTTTCGCGG
>CALFEW010000020.1 GCA_937958365.1 uncultured Chloroflexota bacterium
ATACGCGCCAATCAGCACGGCATAGTCGCCGGGCAGCGCGCCGGGACGTGGCGTCAGGCGGAACTGCGTCAGCGTCAGGCCATCCGGCTGCGGCGTGGCGGGCAGGTCTTGTTGGGCATACAGACGGCCGTCTGCCCCGACCAGGTGGGCGAAGAGGGAGATTGGCGATTGGGGATTGGCAACTGGCTGCCAGGCGAGGGTTAAGATGGCTTCCTGGCCGATGGCGACGGCCGTTTGGTTGAGGGCGTAGCCGGTGATGCGCAGGGTCTCGCCCAGGGTCAGGTCCAGCGGCGTGAACTCTGGCGGCAGGCTGAGGCGCGGCTCCTGGCGGAACAAAAAGGCGTCGCCAATGGGTTCCGGCGTGGGCAAATCCGCATAGGCGATTTCGTCGTAATGGGTGGCGATGACGGCACGGCCGTCGCCCCATTCCGTCGCAATCCGCCCGGCCCAATCCGCGCCATAATCGGCCGTGCGCGGATAGACAAATTCCACAGTCACGTCCGGGCGTTGGCCTTCCACTTCCTGCAAATACCACAACGGCGTCGCCCAATGCCAGTCCGCCAGGATGATGCTGTCCGGCGGGGCGTCCTGTAGCAGCGGTTCCATCGCGTCGCGGACGTAGGTGGATTGGTGCAGCGCCCGGTAGCTGGGGTAATGGTGGATGGTTTGCCACACGGCCGTTACCAACAACCCCACCGCAAGAATGGGGAAGAGTTTATCCACAGATTGCACAGATTTCACAGATTGTTCTCCCATCTGTGAAATCTGTGCAATCTGTGGACCCACCAACCACCCCATAGCTACCCCCAGGCAGATAACCAGCGGCACGTAGGCGGGCAGCATGTATTCCACCGTCTGCGGAGCGCGGTAGGTGGCGGTGATGAACAGGTGCAGAGTAAACGAGCCGCCCAACAGCCAGGCCAACGGCCGGTTGCGCCACAGCAGCAGCGCCAGGCCCACTCCTGCGCCTGCCAGCAGCCAGGGCGACATTTGAAACGTCAGCACGTTGCTCATCACCCGCAGCCGCTCCCACAAAATGCCCGGCGCGGTGTAGGCGAAAAAGTCACCGCTGAAGCCCAACCCCAGAACGTGGGCGGCCAGGCCGGGCAGCGTCGCCAGATTGGGCGTTGCGCCCGGCGCGCCGGAGTTGGCGCGCAGCGGGAAGTAGAGCAGCGGCAGCAGCCCCAACAGCCCGGCCAAAATCGGCCGCCACCAGCGGCGCGGTGCGCGCAAAATGGCGGGGTCCACGACGGGGATGAAGGTCAGGCACACCAGCCCGATGAAGGCCAGCGAGACGTGATGGCTGAGGCCAAAGCCCAGCGCCAGGGCCAAAATCACCAGCCAGCGGTCGGCGGTGGGTTGTTGGGCGCGCACGGCCGTTTGCCAGCGTATGAGCGCGTAAAAAGCCAGGGCGGCAAACACGGCCGTCAGGCTGCGAACGTTGGCGGTGGTGGCCTGCGCCCAAAAGGTAGTAGCTGTGCCCAGGGCCAGCACGGCCGTTAATGCCGCCCATTTGCGCCCGGTCAGGTGGTAAACCGTAACCCACACCAGCAGCAGCGCCGCCGTGCTGGTAAACGCCGACAGCAAATTCACCCGGTAAGCGGGCGTGGGACCAAAGGGCAGACGGGTCATCAGGTGGGCCAGCAGGGTGTACAGGGCAAAGCCGGGCGGATGGGCCACGCCCAACGTGGCGGCGGCCATCTGAAACTCGCCGTTGTCGGCGGGCAGCAAATCGGGCGAGAGGGTGGCGACGTAGAGCGCCAGAAAACCCAGGCCGACGATGAGCAGCACGGCCGTTGCCGCGCTGCGTGTAGCCAAAATGGAGGCTGGCAACGGCCGTGTCCGCAGCCAGACCAGGGCAACGGCCATCAGCGCCGTCAGCGCCGCCGGCCAGGAAAGATACGGATAGACCACGTAGCCGATCAACAAGAGCAAGGGCCACGTCCGGGCGAACGAATAACGCCGCAGCCACCAACCACAAAGGAACATGGCAACGGCCGTAATGATTCCGGCCGTCGCCACGCGGATGGACAGGTGAAAAGAATAAGCCGCCAGTTCACTCAGCAGGCGGCCGCAAAAAAGACCTGTGACAATCCCGGGACCGTAGCTGGCAGCGAGTTGTTTGTTCTTCGACCACATGTGACCGATTATAACCCGGTCATGGGGGGAGGGGTATCAGGCGCAGGCGTTGCTCAGGTGGGGTTTAGGG
>CALFEW010000021.1 GCA_937958365.1 uncultured Chloroflexota bacterium
AGCGCTGAACGCCGCCCGCGAATCTTTGAATGGGAAGACCACACACGTCACGCTGGACATTGCCGCAGAAATCTCCACCGTCTATGCCGACCGCCGCTCTTTGGTGCTGGCCTTGCGCGCGCTAATCGAAAACAGCTTCAAATTTAATCCCGACAAAAAACCGGTTCACATTCACGCTTATTATCGGTCGCCCAAAGAAGCAGCTATCGCTGTTCGGGATGAAGGGATTGGCGTGGCGCGTGAAAACTTGACGCGCATTTTTGAACCGTTTGTGCGTATCGAGCAAGAAGGGGGCCAGCACCTTTTCCCCGGTTTGGGTGTTGGTCTGACGATTGCGAAGTTTGTGGTGGAACGGCAAAACGGCCGTATTGAAGTCGAAAGCGCTGCCGGCCAGGGCAGCACGTTCACCATCGTTTTACCGCAGCCCGGCCATTCTCCAACCAGACACAATTGAACCATAATGTACGATGAACGATAATGGGGAGAAACGGCCGTTCTAAAACCATGCCACCTGGCAACCGCCCAAACCATTCAAAACCCCACCAACTGACCCTGAATTACCCCTCTTTTGACTCCCAATTGACAGCATCGCCCAGTTATTATAGAATTTTTATCAAATGGGCAACTTTAAAACCTCTACAATTATGCGGAGAATACGGTAATTCCTTGATACTTGTTAAGTCCCGTTTGTTCAGGTATAGTTTTATCCCGCAGCAACAGGAGAGATGCTTGACGCAACAACCAAAATCCCCTTTGTTTGAATCCGCTCAATGCATCCCACAAGACAATTAACAAACTATCTCATTTCAAACGGGGTAACATGGCCCATTTACTCGAAGTAGAAAATCTTGTCACCCGATTTTACACCGAAGAAGGAATCGTTCATGCCGTCAACGGCATATCCTATACCCTGAACGAGGGTGAGGCGATGGCTATCGTCGGTGAAAGCGGGTCCGGCAAATCTGTCGGCGTCCTATCCATCATGGGACTAATTTCCAGCCCACCGGGACATGTCGAAGCCGGTAAAATCGTCTTCAACAACCGGGATATCCTCAAACTCTCCAAAGAAGAAGTTCGGAATATTCGTGGGCGAGAAATGGCGATGGTCTTCCAAGACCCCATGACCTCTCTTAACCCTGTACTCACCATCGGCCGTCAAATGACCGAAGCGCTAGAGTTACACCTGGGTATGAATAGAGAACAAGCCAACGAACGAGCCGCCGAAATGCTGGTCCTGGTCGGCATCCCCAACGCCAAAGACCGATTAAGTGATTACCCCCACCAGTTTTCAGGTGGTCAACGTCAGCGAATCGGCATCGCCATGGCCCTGTCTTGTAATCCTTCCCTCCTGATAGCCGACGAACCCACAACCGCATTAGATGTAACCATCCAGGCGCAAATCGTGGACCTTGTCACCCGGCTGCGCAAGCAACTAGGCATGGCCATCATCTGGATCACCCACGATTTGGGCGTTGTTACCAGCGTTGTCGAAAAAGTTGCCGTCATGTACTCGGGATTTATTGTCGAAACAGCTCCCGTACGCCAACTTTACCGGCACACCAGCCACCCCTATACCCTGGGTTTACTGGAATCACTCCCCAAAATTGACGCCAAAGAGAAGAAGAGACTGATCCCAATTCAGGGCCTTCCCCCCGATCTTCTCAAAGAACCCAAACGCTGCCCATTTGCCCCTCGCTGTCGTTACGCCATTGAACGTTGCTGGCAAGAAAACCCAACCCTGGAAGCCGTAGCGCCAGATCATTATTCGGCTTGCTGGCGATGGGAAGACATTCGTGATGGCGTACGCATTTCCGCTGAATCTGCACAACCACAAATCGCAACCGTTGGAGGGGCAGCATGAGCCAGGCAAACAACAATTCCAGAGAAGCGCTTATCAGAGTAACCAACCTAAAAAAGCATTTTCCCATTCGTCGTGGTGTGTTTCGGCGACAAGTTGGCGCCGTCCAGGCGGTTGACGGTATTTCTTTCGACATATACAAGGGAGAAACCTTAGGCCTGGTGGGCGAGAGCGGTTGTGGAAAATCAACGGCCGGCCGAACCATACTACAACTGCTGTCCCCCACAGACGGGCAAGTCTACTTTGGCGACGAAGACTTAACGGCCCTGAAACGTGGCGACCTGCGGCGTAAACGACGGCATATGCAAATGATTTTCCAGGACCCCTACGCCTCCTTGAATCCTAGAATGCAAGTAGGCACTATCATTGGTGAACCCCTGCAAATCCATAACATAGGCAATGCGTCCAGCCGTAAAGAACGTGTGCAAGAGTTGTTAAGTGTGGTTGGCCTAAACCCCTATTTTGTCAAACGCTATCCCCACGAATTTTCTGGCGGTCAGCGTCAGCGCATCGGCATTGCTCGCGCCCTGGCCACCAACCCCTCCTTCATCGTTGCCGACGAACCCATTTCTGCGCTAGACGTTTCTATTCAAGCCCAGGTTGTTAATTTGCTAGACGATTTGAAGGCGGAACTTGGCCTGACTTATCTCTTTATTGCCCATGACTTATCCATGGTCCGTTACATCAGCGACCGCGTAGCCGTCATGTATCTCGGCCGTATTGTAGAAATGGGCGAACGAGATGAAGTCTACGACCACCCGCTTCATCCGTATACCCAGGCATTGCTTTCGGCTATCCCCATTCCTGATCCGGATAAGGAAGCCACACGCAAACGCATTATCCTGGAAGGTGATGTCCCCAGCCCGGCCAATCCTCCTGTGGGTTGTCGTTTCAACCCACGTTGTTCGTATGCCACCGACATCTGTCGGCAAGAAGACCCTGAATTTCGCAATCTAGGCACAGATACGAAGATGCACATGGTGGCATGCCATCATGCCGACAAGTTCAATTAGGCGCATGAATTCCCCGGCGCCCCAAAGAACCAGGTGTTTGATCATATTGTTAGATGTTATTAAAGGAGGTGATGTCTGGAAAAAACGTATGTTTTGGCAAAAATTGTAAGCGTTACAGTTTTACTTTCACAAAAAACTTGGAGGAGGTTTAGTTAGATGTTTAATAAAAAAATGGGCCTGTTAGTGGCCATGATCATGGTCTTCGCTGTTTTGCTGGTTGCCTGTCAGCCGGAAACGGTCGAAGTCGTGAAAGAAGTTCCTGTAGAAGTAACCCGTGTTGTTACTGAAACCATCACTGAAGCGGGTGAGTCCATGGAAGTTACCCGTGTTGTGACAGAACAAGTTGTGGTAACAGCCACCCCAGAACCCGCAGCGCCGGTAAGTTTTGAGCCAAGCGACCCCACCACCTACATTGACATGAGCTTTGGCGAGCCAGACACTCTGGACCCGGCTCTGGATTACGAGACATCTGGTGGCGAAATTTTGTTGAATGTGTACGAAACGCTCGTCTTCTACAATGGGACCGACCCGACGTCCTACGTGCCAGTTCTGGCGGAAGAAGTTCCCAGCGTTGAGAATGGCCTGATTGCCGATACCGAAGATGGCGGCCAAAGCTATACATTTAACATTCGTGACGGCATCACCTTCCATGCTGGTGGCACATTGGAACCCCACGACGTGGCTTACAGCTTCCAACGCGGTTTGCTCCAATCCTCGCCGGATGGCCCGCAGTGGCTGCTGCTGGAACCGATCATGAACTATGGGGATTGCGCCGACATTACTCAGGGCATTGATCCTGAGTGCGGTTTGGCTGGCGATCCCGACGCGGTCAAAGCGGCCGATCCCGCTGCCCTCCTGGCTATTTGCGAAGAAGTTCAATCTCGCATTGTTGCCGACGATGAGGCTGGCACTGTTACCTTCAACCTGGCGCTGCCCTGGGGTCCTTTCCTGGCGACAATTGCGCAGCCGTGGGGTGGTGTATTGGACATGGAATGGGCCATAGAACAAGGTTCCTGGGATGGCGATTGCGCGACCTGGCAGAATTGGTATGGCACAGTTTCCGAAAACAGTGAACTGACCGCTATCACCAACGGCACCGGCCCTTACCAACTCGATCACTGGACGCCAGGCGAAGAATGGGTCCTGACCGCCAATCCAAATTACTGGCGTACCGATGACATGCCCGTTTGGGAAGGTGGCCCGGCCGGACAACCCCGTCTGCAAACCATTATCTACAAGGTCGTGGATGAATGGGGTACACGCTTTGCTGCTCTGCAAGCCGGTGATGCCGACCGCGTTACCGTCAACCTGGAAAATCGTCCCCAGGCAGACCAATTTGTTGGCGAGTTCTGTGACGCCGAGGGCAACTGCCGCCCGAATGAAGAAAATCCCGATGGTCCGCTGCGCAAATGGGAAAACCTGCCCAGCACCAGCCGTACCGACATCTTCATGACCTTCAACATTGCTGAGGACTCACCCTATATCGGCAGTGGTCAATTAGACGGCAACGGTATTCCCAACGACTTCTTCAATGACATTCATGTCCGCAAAGCGATGAACTATTGCTTTGACTACGACACCTACATTGCTGACGCTCTGAATGGCGAAGGCGTCCGCAACAACGGTCCGATCATCAAGGACATGTTGGGTTACAACGAAGACGGCGAATATTACCCATTTGATATGGCGTTGTGTGAAGAAGAATTGGCGCAAGCCTGGGATGGCGCTTTGCCGGAAACTGGTTTCCGTTTCTCGGCCGCGTTCAACACCGGTAACACCACACGCCAGACGATTGGTGAAATCTTGCAGGCGAACCTGGCTTCCATCAACCCCCTGTACCAGGTTGACGTTGTTGGTATGCCCTGGCCGACCTTCTTGCGCTCTTTCCGCGCCGCTCAGGTGCCGGTGATCGCCAGTGGTTGGGTGGAAGACATCCACGACCCGCACAACTGGGTGCAGCCGTTTACAGTAGGTACCTATGCTGGACGCCAGAATCTGCCCGCAGATTTGAAAGCGCAATTCCAGGAATTGGTAAACGCTGGTGTTGCCGCTGCCGATCCGGCCGTGCGCGAACAAATCTACTTTGATCTGCAGAAACTGCATCACGATCAGGCCATCCAGGTTACTCTGGCACAGGCAGCCGGCGCCCGGTATGAACAGCGCTGGGTCCAAGATTACTTCTTTAACGTAGCCCTCTTCGGTCAATACTTCTACGCCTACGGCAAGTAAAGGTTTGATTGAAAAGGTTAGCGGACCTTGTTTGGCCTGGCTAAACAAAGTCTAGATTTCTGAGCATGTAGGTGGGAGCTAATAAACTCCCACCTACATGACAGAAGCACATTCAAATCATTATGCTTTGGTAAAGGTAGCGAGTAGTTCACTGGGTGAACATTGAGCAAGCAGTCTTTTGAGTAGATGAGGACCCGGTGAAGTGGGCACTACCTGATTTTGTTGGAGGCGCATATGACAGCTTATATCATTCGTCGGTTGATGATCTTACCAATTATTATGATTGGGGTCAGCATGTTGATTTTTGCCATGTTGCAGATCATGGGTCCTGTGGAACGGTCTGCGCTTTATGTGCGTGACATTCCCAAAACAGAAGCCCAGGTGGAAGCGATTATTACCCGGTATGGCCTGGATGATCCATTTTTTGTGCAGTATTGGCGATGGTTAGTTGGCACAACGGATGAGGCAACGGGAGAGACCGTGGGGGGGGTGCTGCGCGGGGATTTGGGTTATTCCCGAACGGGACGCGAACCCGTGATTGATCTGCTGAAGCGAAAGCTGCCGGTGACTATTGAACTGGCTTTGTGGAGCATGATCCCTATTGTCATGATTGGTATCTGGTTAGGTATACAGGCTGCGCTGCACCATAACAAGTGGCAGGACCAGGTAGCGCGGGTGATTGCTATTTTGGGGTATTCGTTTCCGACATTTGTGTTTGGGCTGCTGGTGCTGCTTATCTTTTACGCGAAACTAGGCTGGTTTCCCCCTGGGAGGCTTTCTACTGAATACAACATGATTGTGCAGTCTGAGCAGTTTACCAATTACACGGGGATGAATTCTTTTGACGCTCTGTTGAATCTGCGCTTTGATATTTTTCTGGATTCGCTGCGTCATCTCATTTTGCCGGTGATTACATTGTCTTACCTTTCATGGGCGCTGCTTCTGAAAGTGACTCGTTCTTCTATGTTGGAAGCGCTGCGTCAGGATTATGTGACGACGGCGCGGGCCAAAGGATTGAAGGAGAAGGTCGTCATTAGCCGTCACGTGCGTAAAAATGCGCTGATTCCGGTGGCGACGATTGCCGGGGCAACGGTGGCCGGTTTGTTGAACGGGGTGGTTATTACGGAAACGATTTTTAATATTCCGGGATTGGGTTCGGCGGCGGCGACAGCGGCCGTGAGTCTGGACGTGTTGACGATGCTGGGGTATGCACTGTTTACGGCCGTTCTCTTCGTATCCATCAATCTTGTTGTAGACATTATGTACGGGGTTCTGGATCCACGGGTCCGCCTGGAGTAGTAGATTAGGAGGCTAACATGAGTGTAAATACAAGCGCGGCAACGACAACTGCTCCGGTAGGACTTGATGAAAACTACATGCGTGAGCAGAGCCGCCTGGAACGAACGATTGGCCCGGAATGGTACAGACTGCTAAAGGGTATTGTTACAAATCCGCTATCCGTTACCGGAATTGTGATCCTTTTTGGGTTTATCTTGATAGCGATATTCGCTCCCGTTTTAGCGCCGCCACCGACGCCCAACTGGGATACCACCCTGATTCCGCGAAGTGGGTACAAATCCGAACCGCAGCCGCCAATGACTCCCTGGGAGCGCCAGGCTCCTGAAACCATCCCTGGTTGGTATCGGCTGCTGATAGGCGACGAATGGGTTCACTTGATGGGCACAACCAGCGGTCAGTACGACATCTGGTATGGCATTATTTGGGGGACGCGAACGGCGTTGTTTATTGGTGGCATTGTGGTGACGTCTTCAGCCATCATTGGCATGACCATTGGCTCGGCGGCCGGTTTTTATGGTGGCTGGGTGGATGAATCGCTGATGCGCGTGGTAGAAATTTTTATCGCCTTTCCGTTTCTGGTTGGCGCGATGATTTTGGCTTCGATCCTTGTGCCGATCTTTGGACGAAGTATTTGGCCGGCATCTATCGCGCTCATTGTATTTGGCTGGACAGGGTATGCGCGGCTGCTGCGCGGCGATATTCTGTCCACCAAAGAGCGAGATTATGTGCAAGCAGCGCAAGCCAGCGGGGCCGGCGATTTGCACCTGATTACGCGGCACATCTTGCCAAACGCAATTTATCCGACGTTGGTGGTGTTGTCGCTGGACATGGGGGCCATTGTGCTGAGTTTCGCCGCCTTGAGTTTCCTGGGCATTGGCGTGCAGGTTGGTTATGCCGACTGGGGGCAAATTGTTAGCCACGCCCGCGATTGGATCTTGACCCTGGACCAACACTGGTACATCATCGTTTTCCCTGGGATGGCTTTGCTGTTGTATGGTCTGGGGTGGAATCTGGTAGGTGATGGGCTGCGGGACATTTTGGATCCGAAATTACGTGGTAAAAGCTCTTAAGCTGAAGCTGCCGTTCTGAACCTATTACAATTGACTGGCGGGCTGCTTCAGGCAGCCCGCAGTTTTTTTCTAAGCGTATGCGTAAAGCTCTTGTCATGCTCGTTTGGTTGCTTGTTTTGGGCTGCATGATGAACGTGGCGGCGGCTCAAGAGGAAGAAGAAACGGCCGTTACCCCCTCACCACCCGCGCCTCCAGGTACACCAACCCCAGATTCCCCGCAACCAACACCCACCATTGACCGATTGGCCCCGCCACCTACCGTGGAAAGTCCGACCCAGGTGGATGAGGGAGATTATTTGTATTGGTTGTACTGTATTCCCTGCCACGGCGATATGGGCCAGGGATTGACCGACGAATGGCGCGCCGAATATCCTGAAGAAGAACAATATTGTTGGGAGTCTGGCTGTCATGGCAGCAACCCGCCAGAGCCGTATGGGTTTCTTATTCCCACCGTTGTGCCGCCTGTCATGTTGCATTATGGCGGCTTGGAACGGTTCGACACGCTGGGCGAAGTGTATTACTTCACCCGCGGGGCCATGCCCCTGGAAATGCCGGGCAAATTAACCGACGAAGAATATCTGGCGATCATGGCCTATATGGCAAACGAAATGGGCATTTTTGGGGGAGTTCCTTACGACGACCGGAGTATTTTGGGGGTGCGGCTGCGGCCCAATGAAGCGCCATCGCCGACGCCTGTGGCGACCCCAGAATTGGCAGCGCCAACTGAGCAGAAAGCGAGAGAGGCCGACTGGTTGCAGTGGGTTATTGCTTTTAGCGTCGGCACGTTTTTTGTGGCGGGCGGAGTGATTCTATGGCGACGACAGGAGCGGTAAACGATTCACAACCCCGATCTGTGGCGTCGGATTTGCGCGAAACCGAAATCAAACCGGCGCAGTTTGCGCGCCTGGGTTTATTGAATGGTTTGCTGCTCGGCACGGCCGTTGCCATTGGCGTGTGGGGGCTGCAAGTGTATGCCTTTCGCGCGCTGCCTGTGGCGCAAAAGTATGCCAGCATTCTGGTCGCGGGCACGGCCGTTATTCTGATGTGCAGTCTGGTCGGCTGGCTAACGGCCCGGCTGCGCAACACGCTTTTGTCTATTGCTCTGTGGCTGATAACGGCCGTTGCGATCACCTTCATCACTACTTACCAACCCTACCACATTCAAACCTTCACCGCCTGGCTGGCCGACACCCGCTTTTGGGGCATGTCCATTTTCCCCTTTCACAGCGCCTTCACCACCCAGGTTTTATTGGGCATCCTCGTCGCCGGCTTTTTCCTCACGATGTTGTTTGCCTTGCTGGCGCTATTTCAGGATTCAAGGCTTGTGGGGATCAATCAAGAACGAGGGGCAAACGGCCGTCTTAACCATCTGGCCTGGCAAAAATTGCTGCTCCCCCTGCCCCTGGTCATTCTGGTCGGCTATGTCACCGCCAACATCATGGGCAACGAATCGTGGCGATCCCTTCCGGTGATCAATCAAGTCATCCTCACCGTCCGCAGTTATGACGGCGATTTGTTTGCTTTGGGATTAGAAGAAGGCATCAACTATGCGGCCGCCAGGGGCGTGCGTGATCAGTTAGACGGTGACTACTTACTGTCCACCAGCACTGTAGACCCGCTGTCATTGACCACGTTTGTCGTGGCTGATTTTGCAAACGGCGCCTGGATTAACTGCCGCTTTGTCAACAACCAGCTCACTTACTGCTACGATGCGTCGCCGCCATATACGGTTGGTTTGTCCAGCCTGATAACAGGCAAACCAGTCCCAGAAGAGTGCCGGGGTTGTGTACCAGAAACGGCAGAATCGCTGCACGATTGGCTGTCGGCGCAGAAGGCCCAATTTGCCGGTGAGCCGATCATTTCACGAACCGGCCAACAAGGCGACCACGTCATCATGCGCGCCGAAGCGGCCGACGGCCGTTTCGCCATTGATTGTTGGTTTAGCGGCAGTTCTCCGGTAGCGTTGTTGCGCTGTGAAGAAGTAAATTAACCGGTTTCAATGTTATGACTTCATTCTGGAAATTTTTAGGGCAGCGCCTGCTGGCAATTCCGGTGACGCTGCTGATCATCACGGCCGTTCTCTTTGCCATTGTCCTGCAAGCGCCCGCCGAAGAGCGCGCCTCGCTTTACCTGCCGCCGCGCCTGCCCAGCCGCATTACCGCGGAAGATTTGCAGCGCATGATTGACCGGATCATTGCCGAGCAGGGCCTGGACGATCCGTTTATCGTCCAATATAGCCGCTGGCTCTCTCGGCTCGTGCGCGGCGATTGGGGTTATAGCCCAAGCTACAACGATGAGGTCCTGGCGATTCTAACGCGCCATACCTCGGTGACGTTGGAACTGACGCTCTATTCGCTGCTCTTGTTTATCCCAATGGGGTTAATCGCCGGGGTCATCTCCGGGTGGCAGCCCGGCAGCCGCAAAGACAACCAGTTTCGATTGCTGGCGTTTATCGGCACGGCCGTTCCCCCCTTCATCCTCGGTTTATTTTTGCTCTCCATCTTTTACGTGGGGCTGCACTGGTTCCCACCGGGCCGATCAGACATCGTAGACATTCGCCTGAGCAACTCCACGTTTGTCGCTTATACCGGGCTGCTCACGGTAGATGGGGTGCTAAACGGCCGTTTCGACGTCACCCTGGATGCGCTGCGCCACCTCGTCTTACCTGTATTTGCCCTCAGCCTGGCCCATTGGGCCACGTTAGGTCGCGTCACCAGAGCCACCATGATCGAACAGAAAGATCGAGAATACGTTTATTCGGCGCAGGCCAAAGGCTTAAAAACCCGCACTGTCGTCTGGCGACATACATTTCGTAACGCGGTAACGCCGGCCCTGACAAGCACCATGCTATCGGCAGCCACCATTATCAGCGGCGTTTTTGTGATTGAAGCCGTTTTCAATCTCAACGGGCTGTCACAAGTGGTCATACGCGGCATGACAGACGTGCCCGATGCGCCACTGGCGCTGGGATTTGCCGTCTACAGCGTTCTCCTTGTTCTGCCGATTATGTGGGTTCTGGATATTGTGCGTGGATTTGCCGATCCACGGTTGCGCGAAAGAGAAAACGGTGAATAAAGGGCGGCTATGATCAACTGGCGACGCTTCTTAGCCCAAAAGCAAAATTTGTTGGGGGCAGTCCTTGTGGGATTATTTTTTGTTGTCGCCATCGCCGCTCCCTGGCTGGCTCCAATTGATAATCCAGAAACGCCGGGGTATCGAGAGATCCAGAGCGAGTTTTACCAGATGCCTGAACCGCCACGCCCAGCCAGCATCCTGGGAACCGTGCCGCGTCCGCCTTTTACCGGCCCTGGCATTCCCGTGGGGCAAGGGCCGTCTTACCAGTGGGATATTTATCATTCATTGATTTGGGGGTCTCGGTCGGCGCTGCGGTTTGGTTTGTGGGTAACGGGGATAACGGCCGTTTTCGGCATCATCCTCGGCGCTATCAGTGCCTACATTGGCGGGTGGCCCGAACGCATCGTCATGCGCGTCACCGACGCCTTTTTGGCCTTCCCGGTCATTGCCGCCATCTGGTTGTTGGAACGCACTTTCTTTTCATACAACCTGTCACCGTTCACCCGCCCGCTCACCTTCTTCTTCGGCGATGAACTCCAGCTCACCCTGCTCCAACAACTGTTAATCCGCTTCAACATTGATTCTGTGATGGTGGCGTTGGTTCTCTTTTCCTGGATGCCTTATGCGCGTCTGGTTAACGCCTCTATCAATCAACAGAAAAATCTGGAATACGTGGTAGCGGCCAAAGCTCTGGGCGCATCTGGTTTGCGCGTCTTGTTTCGCCACCTCATGCCCAACGCCATCACCCCGGCGGTGGTATTCGCCACACGCGACGTAGGCGCTATGGTGATTCTGGCGGCGGCGTTTACGTTTATTGGCGTAGGCGGCAGCAGTCTTTCCTGGGGGCTAATTCTAGTGGGCGGGCGCAATTATATCTTGGGATTGGGGGGCAATCCCTTCGCCTACTGGTGGGTTTTTGTGCCTATCTCGCTGGCGCTGATATTGTTCAGCATCGGTTGGAATTTGCTAGGGGACGGCTTGAATGATTTGCTAAACCCTCGCCGCCGGTAAGTTATACGAGTACTCGTATTCCGTATTCCGTATTCGGTATTCCGTAAGGCAGTACTTCTGGTAAGTACCATCTAAAAACGGTATATGGACTTCGGATGACGGATACCTGGGTCATGCTTCTTTCGTGAGGCATGACCCAGGATGTTGGGCTTCTTTACAAAAACGTTCGCGCCCCAACGTAATTTTCTCGCAGGTGCGCCACTTCCTGAATGTCGTCAATATAAACGCCATTACGAGCGCGAGAGGAGTGAATGGTGCGCCAACCGCCCAGGCTGATGCCGACGTGGGAGATGGCCCGGTGGCCGCGTTCGCTGCCAAAGAAAAAGAGATCGCCCGGTTGGAAGGGCGGCTCGACGGGCGTTCCGGCGGCGAACTGCATGTCGGCGTCGCGGGGGAGGGTGATACCGGCCAGACGGTGCGTAAGTTGGGCGAAGCCGGAGCAATCTATGCCCAGGGCCGTGCAGCCGCCCCAAAGGTAGGGGACGCCCATGAGGGAATGGGCGGTGGCGATGATGGTCTGGCGACGGCCGTTTTCATCTTGCGGCAGCTCATCCAACGCGCATAAATAACCGGCCTGCACCCAACCGCTTTTGCCATTGGCCAGCCCGAGCTGCGCCCACTGTTCGTGTATCGTGGTGACAGAAACGGCCGTGCCGGCCAATACCCGTCCCACCAATTCCGCTCCGCCATCAGGCGCGGCGCGCAGCACGGCAATCGGTTCATGCACCATGTGCGTCGCCGGTGGCGGCGCCTGGTCCGTCAGGTAAGAGCGGTAAGCCCAACCCAGATAGCCGTTATCCGCCTGCCGCACAAAAGCCCACGCCTCCTGCTCGATCAAAATCTCCATTTGCCAGCCATGCAAAATCTGGCTCATGCGTTCCGCACGCCACGAAGGCTCGTCGAGGATGCTGGTGACATTCGTGCTTACCGCCAGCAGGCGCGGCGGCGTCTGGCTGAGAACCTTCACTTTCCGCATGTCAAACGTCGTCGTGGGAAAACATGCGGTCAGTTCTGCTTGCACCTCTGCCAGACCGGCAGCATCCAACACGACCCCGGAAAGCACACAGACGTTCCGTTCCAAACCATCTATGTCTAGCTGGCAATAATGCAAACGGCTGTCGCGCTGGGCAAAATCAGTTAAAGTGGCCTCAATCTTCTCTAGCAAAGCTGCTTTCTCCTGCAATACGCCGCACAACCCCAATGCCAGGGCGAGACGGCACATCAATATCAATGGCCTGATTATACCTCACGCCATCAAACGGGTCATTGGCAATCAACAGCGGCGCGTCCAGGTCCACCCATTCGGCGAGGCCGCTTAGATGGGCCATGGCCGTCGTGCCCAACGACGTTTCCACCATGCAGCCGAGCATCACGCGCAGTCCCAACTCCCGCGCCCGCCGCAGCAGGCGCAGGCCCATCGCCAGACCACCCACTTTCATCAACTTCAAGTTGATGCCTTGCACACCGGCCGCGGCCAGCGCTTCCACGTTCGCCAGCGTTTGCACCGATTCATCGGCTACCACCGGCACGCGGGTGTGGGCCTGCACGTACCCCATGCCTTCGATGTCCTCTTTGGCCGTCGGCTGTTCGATCAGTTCCAGATTGAATGGCTCCAAAGCGGCCACGTAACGCACGGCTTCTTCGGCCGACCAACCGGCATTGGCGTCCACACGCAGGCGGGCATCCGGCCGGGCTGCGCGGATAGCGGCGATGCAGGCCACGTCGTCATCGCCGCCTAATTTCACCTTAATCACCGGATACGAGCCGACCTGGCGGGCCATAACGGCCATTTTTTCCGGCGTATCCAGGCTGATGGTGAATGAGGTGGGCAGCGGTTCCGGGCGCGGCAGGCCGAGCAGTTGATACAGCGGTACACCTTGCCGCCGGCCGATGCGATCATGCAGGGCCAGGTCCAGCGCAGCGCGGGCCGGGGCCGGGCCTTCGTCGCCTACCCAGGCCGGGATGTCGGCCGGGTCGTCGGGGAAGGGGATGGAGGAGTGGGCGGCGGCCTGCCAGACGGCCGTCATCGCTTCGTCGCTAATGCCATAATAGGACGGAATCGTGCCCTCGCCCCAGCCTTCGTCGTTCGCCAGCCGCAGCCAGAACGCCTGGCGCGTTTCGCTGACGCCGTAGGCAATGCGGAAGGGGTTGCGCAGTTGCAAAGTGATTGCTTCCCAGGTTAACCGGGGGAATAAAGATGTGTCATTCATGTGCGTAAGTATACCTGACAAGGTGGCATAGTGTCCGGTCAGGCCCACCAATCAATCTGTGCGCTTATGCAGCCGACTGGTACGCAGCCAGACGATACGGCCGTTCTCATCGCGCAAAAATTCCAACCGGTCACCGGTCAGCGGCGGGTCTAGCGCAATGACGCGATCCGGCTGGTAAAAGGCCAGCCGGGTGGGTGGCGGGGCCGGTTCCGGCGGCGAGTCCTTGTCGGGGAAGCCGCCTTTGGGGATGATTTGCAGCGAGAGACGGCCGTTGCTCAACGTCAATTCCAGGTTAGACATGTAGGCTTCATAAAGGCCGACGTATTCCGCCAACCGGCTTTCCGGCACATCCAGGTGAACCGGCTCCGGCTCTACCAGGCCAATGTAATGGGCCAGCACCCAATCGGTGACGGCTTCGTTGAGCTTGCGGCCGCGATT
>CALFEW010000022.1 GCA_937958365.1 uncultured Chloroflexota bacterium
TGACCACCGGCGTTGGCGTGGGTAAGTCGGGGTCGAGGCTGATTTCCAGAGAACGGCCGTCGCTCTGCAAGAGCGCGTTTTGATTGCCATCTTCCAGGCGTATCTGCCAGACAAATGGGCCGGTCGTGGGCGTGATGTCGTTAACGGCCGTGCGCAAGCGATACAGCGTGCCAAAAGCCGGCTGCGTCACCGACCCCAGCGGGATGGATTGGCTGCCGCTCAGCAAATAAACCGTAAAACGCTGCCCTCCGGTCAACGGAAGCGGCCAGTTCCAGGCATAATCCACAATTTCCGTGTTCAGGGCCACCGCGCCATTGGCCGGACTTTGCACGCGCAGATTGGGTGAATCGGCACGGCCGTAAGCGTTGCCCAATTCGGCCGTCCAATACCAGACGTTGGGCGAGTTGTAATTGACCGTAAACGCCACACCCACGTCCGTCGCATATTTGTTCAGAATGATCGCCCGATGTCCAGGGCTGTTAATCCAAAATTCCACCGCCTGATACGCCTGTTCAAACCCCCAGGACGTGGCCTCACCGGCGTAGGCGTGGGGATAGCCATGCCAGAGCAGCCGCTCTGCGGGCAAAGAGCCATCGGAGCCGGTGTGGCCGGTGTAGCGGTAGGCGGCCATGTCGTCGGCGTGTTGTTGCGCGGCCACGGCCAATTCATAGACGTATTGCAGCGGCGGCAGCTCAAACTGGCGGCGCGCTTCGTTGATGTAAATCAGAAGCTGCTCGGCCTGGCTGACACCCGCCGGCAGTTCCAACGGCGTCATCACAAATGGCGCGGCCAGATCCACCGGTTCCAAAACAATGCCCAGAGGGTCTAAGGCCGCACCTGGGGTAATGCCTCCAGCGTCGGCTTTCATAATGAACGGCAGGTAAACGGCCGTCACGCCCTGGTCTACGTGCAGCCAGCGGCTTATTTGTATGCCGCCATAGTCGTTCAGAGCGGTCATGGTGACGTAGTAATTGCCGGGATGGGTATAGACGTGGGCGATTTGCGCGCCTTCGGCGGAACGGCCGTCGCCCATATCCCACTGGAACGCCGTCACCGTTTCATCGCCAAAACCCTGGCCGCGCACCGGCTGACCACTAACGGCAAATTCGTCCAGGGCCATGTCGGCAGTTGGCGGCTGGCCCACGGTGACCGGCCAGAACGCTTCTGAGCGACCAAAGGCGTTTTCGATGCTCAGGCTGACCTGATAAACGCCGGGGGCGGCATAGGCATGGCTTGGGTTGACGTCGGTAGCTGTCGTACCATCGCCAAAATCCCAGCGGTACGTGAGGGGCGGCTGTCCGCCGCTTTCGTTGCGGAATGTGACGACCTGCCCGACGCCGGGGGTGGCGTCGTCGGCGGTAAATTGGGCCGTGGGATGGGGCACAATGGTGATGCGCCGCGTTGTGCTGGCGGTAGTTAGCGGGTTGGCTGCTGTGAGCAACACGTCGTAGACGCCGGCGGCCGGATACACCACAATGGGATTACTGACGTCTACCTGACGGCCGTCGCCCAACTGCCAGGACTGGGTGAACGGGCCGGGACCACTCAGGTCGGCGCGTAGTTGGAAAGGCAGACCGACGGAGACCTGTCCCGGCACGAGCAGGGTGTT
>CALFEW010000023.1 GCA_937958365.1 uncultured Chloroflexota bacterium
GGGTTCAAATCAACAATGCTGCGTTTTATGTTCCAATGTGAAACATAAAATCAAAGGTATCGTTCCACAATGAAACGCGGCTTATGATTTGAATTGTTCGGTAGTCAAACTGAAGCGTTTCATCTTGCGCCAGAGGGTTGTACGGCCGATGCCCAGGTGTTGGGACATCTCGTTGATGCGGCCCTGATAGGCCCATCCGGCGCGAATGATGGCTTCCCGCTCGGCTTCGGCGGTGGTCAGGACGGGTTCGGCCTGGGGGGAATTGGCGACGACGAGACGGCCGCTGCGAATGGTTTCCGGCAGGTCGGCGACGTGGATGATGTTGTCGTTGCTATGGTGAAGGGCGCGTTCGAGGATGCTTTCTAGCTCGCGGACGTTGCCGGGCCAGGGATAGCGGCGCAGCACGGCCGTTGCCTCATCGTCTATCCAGGCGGCACGGCCGTCGCGCAGGGAAATGCGCGACAAAAAACGCTCGGCCAGCAAGGCGATGTCTTCCGTACGTTCACGCATGGGTGGGATGGTGATGGTAAACACGCCAAAGCGATAATAGAGGTGGGAGATGAAATGGCCGTCGGCGACCAGTTTTTCCAGATCGTTGGATGTGGCTCCGATAATGCGCACATCCACCGGGATGGCGCGGGAACTGCCCAGGCGCATAACGTGGCCTGTCTCGATGACGTGCAGCAGGGCGGCCTGCATTTCCAGGGACAGGCTTTCAATCTGGTCGAACATCAGCGTGCCGCCATTGGCTAATTCAAATTTGCTGGGACGGCCGTCGGCGTTTCGCCCCTGTTCCTGGCCTAAAAATTCGCTGATCATCAGCTCGTGGGGGATGGCGCGGCAGTTGATGGCCAGAAAGGGCTTGGCGCCGCGTTCGCTGTCGTTGTGGATGGTGCGCGCCAGGTGGTTTTTGCCCACGCCCCCCTCGCCCCGCAGCAGCACCGGCGCTGTGCCGCGCGCCGCCGTGCGCGCCTGGCGCATCACCGAACGCATCACGGGCGATTGCACCGACATATCTTCCATGACCAGGGTAGCCTGCGTGCCGACCTGCTGATGTACCAATCGGCGTACATGTTCGATGGGGCGCAGCAAGGCGATACAGCCGGCGTTGATGGCAAAACCATACGTTACCGGTAGCAGACTGACCAGACACTCCACCGTGTTGTTATTAACGTCCAACGAGGCTTCCACGTCGGCCAGTTCCTGGTGGTCGGCGACGGCTTTTTGCAGGTCGGCGGGCAGGTTGATGACTTCTTGATAAGGGTGGCCCACAATGGATTGGGGCGAAAGCTGTAACATCTGCCCGGCCAGGGCGTTGATGTGATTGATTTTGCCGGTTTCGTCCCAAGAAATGACGCCGGTCTGGATGGCTCCGAGAATGGTGTTCATCTCGGTCAGGCGATAGTTGGCTTCTTCCAGGTACAAATCAGCCTGGAGATGGTTGCCAATGGCCCTGGCGACCGCCATGACCAACGAGAGGGTGTGCGACGTGGCTGTGTCCAGGGGTCCGATGATGCCAATGACGCCGATGATACGGCCGTTTACCTGATGAATGGGCGCGGCCGTCGTCACAAAAGGATGTAAAGCCTGCAAAAAATGTTCAGCGCCGATGACTTGTATCGGGATGGCTTCCATCAGCGCCAGCCCAAAGGCGGTTGTGCCCACGTATTCTTCGGCCCAATACGTGCCCACGTCGAACCCGTTGGCCCGAATGCGTATGAGCGCATCGTCGTCGCCGCCCATCTGCAAAATGCAGCCGCTGCCATCCGTCAGCACAATGGCGCAATTCGATCCTTCAATGTATTGATGAATATCTTCGATGAATGGGCTGGAGAACGTGATGAGATTGGCCTGGGCCTGCAAGATGCGCCGCAGCGCCTGTTCATGAAGCCGGACGGGGTGGGGCATCGCCAGCGCATCGAATCGCGGCGCGCAGCGCCGCCAGGATGCCAGGACGGCCGGGTCTGGCGACAGGTCTTCTAAGGGGGTGACGTAGCCCAATGTGAACTGCGACTGCCAGAAAGCTTCCAGAATATCGTGCCGGATTGGGTAATTGGTTGGTTGCATCCCATTGCCTCGCCATCAATTATTTTGAAGCCTGCGCCAATGGTATAACAAAATGGGGCAGGCTTCAAAGTGGTTCGTCTGCCTGGCAAATTGGGCGATTGAACCATTAGGCTATTTGGCGATTGCTGCGTAACCGTTTAGGATTGGCAGACGTGAGGTGAACCTATGAAAACAAATTCGTATGTCAAGGCCGGTTTAACGGCCGTCTTCCTCAGTCTCGTCTGTGTGTGTGCAGCGATTGGCCTGCCAACGGCCGTGGCCGCCCCGCCCCCTCTTTATCTTCCCCTCGTCGTCGGTGGCGGCGACTTTACCATCGGCCCCATTCACGAGGGCATTGCCACCTATTACAACGCCACCGGCGAAGGCAACTGCCTCTTCCCCGCCTCGCCGGAAAATCTCATGGTCGCGGCCATGAATGAGGTGGACTACAACAACGCCGCGTTATGTGGGGCGTATGTGCGGGTAGACGGCCGTCACGGCAGCGTCGTCGTGCGTATTGTAGATCGCTGCCCGGAATGCCAGCCAGGCCACGTAGACATGAGTCCGCAAGCCTTCGCGCTGATAGACGACATTCCGCTCGGTCGCGTGCCCATCACCTGGCAAATCGTCAGCCCGCCGCTCGCCGGCCCCATCGTGTACCATTTTAAGGATGGCAGCAACCAATGGTGGACGGCCGTGCAAATTCGCAACCACCGCAACCCCATCGCCAAAGTGGAATACCGGCTGCCCAACGGCTCTTTCCAGCAGCTTCCCCGCGAAATGTGGAACTACTTCGTCGCCACCGGCGGCATGGGGCCTGGCCCCTACACCTTCCGCGTCACCGACGTGTTGGGCAACGTCCTGGTAGACCACAACATCCCCCACATCGAAAACGGCAGCATCCCCGGCAGCGCCCAATTCCCGTCCCCCTAACCCAGGGGGTGAGATTGGAGATTGGAGATTGAACCAATCTCCAATCTCTAATCTCCTGCCTTCACCCTCGGCCAGCGCAGCAGCCGCATCCCGTTCATCGTCACCAGCAGGGACACGCCCATATCGGCCAGCACCGCCAGCCACATGGAGCCTAATCCCACCAGCA
>CALFEW010000024.1 GCA_937958365.1 uncultured Chloroflexota bacterium
AACGGCCGTGCCCCTGCCCCCCGCCCGCGACCACAAACGCGCCTACGATGGCGACGCCGGTCCCAACACCGGCGGCATGGGCGTTTACGCCCCGCCGCCCGACGTAGACGCGGCGCTGGTGGACGACATCATGCGCACGGTCATCGTCCCGGCGGTGCGCGGCATGGCGCAGCGCGGCGCGCCTTATGTGGGTGTGTTGTACGCGGGGGTGATGTTGACGGCCGTTGGCCCCAAAGTGTTGGAATTCAACTGCCGCTTTGGCGACCCGGAAACCCAGGCCCTGCTGCCTCTGCTGCAAAGCGACCTGGCCGAAATCATGCTGGCCTGCGTCGAAGGGCGATTAACGCCGGATTTGGTTCAGGTTCATCCGGGCGCGTGCGCCACCGTCGTTATGGCGGCGCCGGGTTATCCAGGGCGTTATCCCAAAGGGCTGCCCATCACCGGCCTGGACGATGCGCCGGACGGCGTGCAGGTCTTTCATGCAGGCACAAAAGCGCAAAACGGGCAGATTGTGACGGATGGCGGCCGGGTGTTGTGCGTGAGTGCGCGGGGGGCGGAGTTGGCAACGGCCGTTGCCCTGGCCTACACCGGCGTACAAGCCATCCATTTTGCTGGGGCGCATTACCGCACCGACATTGGCAGGAGAGACTAAATGACGCACAGCGCCTATGCCGCCGCCGGGGTAGACCTGGCCGCCGGACACAAAGCGACGGAATTGATGAAAACGGCCGTACACGCCACCTTCGGCCCCGAAGTATTATCCGGCGTCGGCAGCTTTGGCGGCCTGTTCGCCATCCATCACCTCACACAGATGGCCGAACCCGTCCTCGTCGCTTCCACCGACGGCGTGGGGACCAAAACGATGGTCGCCGCCGCCCTGGACCGTTGGGACACCATCGGCCAGGACATCGTCAACCACTGCCTCAACGACATTCTGGTGCAAGGCGCGGAGCCGCTCTTTTTCCTCGATTATGTGGCATCCAGCAAACTGGAGCCGGAGAAGATTGCCGCCGTGGTGGGCGGCGCGGCGCAGGCGTGCCGCGCCGTCGGCTGCGCCTTGCTCGGCGGCGAAACGGCCGAAATGCCCGGCGTCTACCAGCCCGGCGAACTGGACCTGGTCGGCACAATGGTCGGCGTCGTAGATAGGGCCAAAATCATTGATGGCTCGCGTATCCAGCCCGGCGATCTGATTTGGGGGCTGCCATCCAGCGGGCTGCACACCAACGGCTACAGCCTGGCCCGCGCCGCCCTGGCCGGGTTGGACTGGCGCGCCCATCAGCCTGACCTGAACCAATCCATTGGCGAGGCGCTGCTGGCCGTCCATCGCCCTTATCTGGCTGAAATCCGCCAGCTCTGGCAGGCCGGTGTAGATGTGCGCGGTCTGGCCCACATCACCGGCGGCGGCCTTATAGACAACCCGCCGCGCATTTTTCCCGCCGGACTGGGGGCCATCCTCCGACACGGCCGTTGGCCGGTGCCGCCGCTGTTTCACCTCATTCAGCAGCGCGCCCACGTCACCGACGCGGAAATGGCCCACGTCTTTAACCTGGGGTTGGGCATGTTGATCATAACGCCGCGTGAACAGGTTTCCCTGGTACAGCAAACGTTAGGCGATGCAGTTTATTTTGTGGGGGAAATGACGCCAGGGGAGCGAAAGGTAACAATCGCCTGAGCGCCAGGGGGGTCAGCAAGATCAGGTCCGACGACTCATTTCGTTGGCTACTTCCAAAATCTCCGCGATGAGTTGATTGGAATTGATGGTTTTGAGCAGGTAGCGATAAGCGCCAGATTTGAGCAGTAGTTCGCGCTCGATGTCGTCGGCGTAGGAGGTGAGGATGATAACGGCCGTTCCCCGGCATGTCAGGTTTTCTACCACCGCAATCGTCGCATCCAGGTCGGCATCGCTGCTGCTTTTTAGCCCATACAAGGCCACGTCAGCCGAACCGTTATCGTCTGGATGCTCCTGGTTCAGGTTGTGGATCGTTGCGACCACTTCAATGGTGGGGGTAGAACTCAGACGAGTTGCCAGGGCATTGCGCACTGCCTCATGTTCATCAATTATCAGCAACTGCACTTTTTCCATGACAAGCGAAGATTCCTTCCAGTTAACGAGTCTGCCAGAGAGTGTATGTGAATCATTTAGCTCCCTGTAGTACCGAATGTCATACTTTGTCGAGATCAATGTCACGCGAAACATGATGACGACATAAAGCGATCAGCGACAAAAGTCATCATACTTCTGTGACATTCGCCACAGTAACAATACCCTGGCTATCAGGTAAACTTAACCCATTAGTGAACGTGGTCCTGGTTTTCCGGGCCAACCAGTAAGGAGTAGAAAATGCTGACGGTAAATGATTTGATGACGGCCGTGCCTGACGTTATTTCTCCAGAAACATCTTTGCGCGATATGATCGGCATGATGAAAACGGAAGGGTATCGCCATCTGCCGGTGGTTGCGGATGGGAAATTGGTTGGGATAATCACGGACCGCGATGTACGCCTGGTGATGAATTCGCCCATGGTGTTACACGAACGCCGTCAGGATGAAGACTTGCTGGACCAGGTAACGGCCGAAAGCTGCATGACGCCGAACCCCGTTACCGTTACGCCAGATACACCCGCTTACCGGGCAGCCGAAATTTTGAGCATGTACAAATTCGGGGCGCTGCCGGTGGTTGAGGGGGAAAATCTGGTGGGAATCATCACCGTTACCGACTTCCTCGATTACTTTGCCGCCAATCACGGGGAATAGAAGCCAGGAGACTGGCTTAGAAAGTGCGTCGCACCGGGGAAAATCGGGCTAATGGACGGGGAAAGTCAGGCAGATTGTCGTGCCACTGCCTGGCGCGGTATGAATTTTGAACGTACCTTTTAGCTCTTCAGCGCGGGCGCGCATATTGGCTAAACCGTGCCCCACCGCTTGTTTCATGGTGGAGGCGTCGAAGCCACGGCCGTCATCCGTCACCACCAACTCCACACCTTTAGGCCCACGCCGTGCTGTAATCGAGACCTGACTCGCACGCGCATGGCGGGCAATATTCGCCAGCGCTTCCTGCGTCGTCAGAAAAATCGCCCGCACCACCGGCGTAGACAACATCGCCACCACGTCTGAAGGCACAGACAATGTCACCGGGATCATCGTATTTACCTGGAACTCGCGCACCAGGCGTGATAATCCTTGTTCCAGATTGCCGCTAAAGCGATGCGGCCGTAAGTCGAGGATAAAATTGCGAATGTCGCGGATGGTGTCATTGAGACCTGTAATCGCGCCTTCCAACAAAGCGTCTGCTTCGGCCATGTGACTCTTTTGAATCTCCAACCGCGTTGATTCCAACATCAGACCCACCGCATAAATGGACTGAATCACGCCATCGTGCAGATCCATGCCAATACGCGCTCGCTCATCCACAATCGCCAGACGGCCCACCTGCTCATACAAACGGGCATTTTGAATGGCGATGGCCACGTGAGCGGCCAGCATTTCCACCAAATCCAGGTCGTAATCGGTAAATTCATCCGCTCCCAATTTGTTGGTAAGGTACAAATTGCCCAAAACGTCGTTCGCGGCCATGATGGGCACGCCCAAAAAACTTTCCATGGGCGGATGATGCGGTGGAAAACCCACAGAGCGGGGATCGTCGCTGATGCGGGGAATGCGAATGGGGTGCGGATCATGGATGAGCGCCCCTAACAGGCCGTGGCCTTGTGGTAAGTGGGGGATACGTTTGGCCAGATCGGTCGGCATCCCGCTGTAAACAAAAGTTTCCAGGTGGCCTTCGACATTGGGCACACCCAGGGCGGCATACTGCGCCCCAACCAGATCGCGTGCGGAATCAACAATTTGTTTGAGCACTTTCTCCAACGTCAATTCGGCAGCTATGGCTAACGCCGCACCGTTTAGGGCAGCAAGCTGCCGGTTTCGGTTAGCCAACTGCTGGCGCGTAAACTCTTGATTTTGCCAATCTGGTTGGATCATGCTCAATAAACTGCGTTTCTGGACGGCGCTAAAGGCTACAAATAATCTTTCAGGTGGTGCTGAATGGCATAAGCTGCCGCTTCAGCGCGGTTGGAAACACCTAACTTAGATAAGATGCTGCTGACGTAGTTGCGCACAGTACCTTCGCTAAGGAACAAGGCGCTGGCAATTTCGCGGTTGGTTTTCCCTTCAGCGATGAGCGACAAAACTTGCATCTCTTGGGCCGTCAACTCGCCAAAGGCGGCTGCTTCTTCTTTTTGGATGGAGTGACGAATTTCGGAAAAGACACGCTGCGTGAGAGATGGATCGAGCGTAGCTTCGCCGCGTGACGCCGATTCGATGGCGCGGATGAGGTCGTTGCTGCCCACTTGTTTGAGGACATAGCCGGCAGCCCCGGCGCGAATAGCGGCGAACAACATTTCATCCTCGGCGTAAGAGGTCAACATCACTACTTTAATTTCGGGCATCGCCGTTGTGATTTGCTGGCAGGCATCCACGCCGCTGCCGCCGGCCAGACGTATATCCATGAGGACAATGTCTGGCTGCAAGTCCAGCGCTTTTTGCACGGCTTCCACTTCCGCGGCGGCTTCGCCGACCACTTCGAAATTTGGGTGGTGGTCTAGCAAACTGCGCAAGCCCAATCTAACCACTTCGTGATCGTCAACAAGAAGAATTCGTAGAGATGACATAGCCTCAAGTATAGCTTTGTATAAGGAATTCATCCAAAAGAGAAATTTTTGGCGGGGAAGTGGGCAACGGCCGTTGCCCATTAATGAGTTTCATCAAGCACACCAATGACATTATTCACTTCTCCCGGCGTCACAATGGGCTTACCCTGTGAAGTATATGTGGTTGGTTACAACCACAAGGAGGCGTACCATGTTCCGTTGCCAACGTTTGTTAGTACCATTGGATGGTTCTGCTTTGGCGGAAAGGGCGCTCTCTCCGGCATTTGCCATCGCCAGGGCGCTGTCAACCACGACCAACGACCCGTGTACGGTTCACCTGCTGCGTATCGTGCCGCCGCTGTTTTTGACCGTTGACCCCTTGCTTTACGCGGAAATGCTGAGCCAGAGCGAAGAGGAAGCGCGCGCTTACCTGGCTACGGTAGCCACAGAATGGGCGGCGGCCAATGTGTTCATCTCCACGGCCGTTTCCACCGGGCCGGCCGCAGAAAGCATTGTGTCTTATGCCCAACAGGAAAAAACCAACCTGATCGTCATGTCCAGCCACGGCCGTTCCGGTTTTGGCCGGTGGGTGTATGGCAGCGTCACCGAAAAAGTGCTGCGTCAGGCCTGCTGCGCCACCCTGATCATTCGGTCAGGCAACCAACAACCGCCGGAACCGTTTCGCAAAATCCTGGTATGCCTGGATGGTTCCACCCTGGCGGAACAGGTGCTTGGCCCCATTCTAACCATTGCCAGAGCCACGCAGGCGGAGGTCAGTTTGCTGCGGGTGGTCACGCCCTCGCACCTGGCCATCGAAACCCACGCCATGGAGCGCCTGTTAAGCACGGTGCAAGACATCGAACGAGACGACGCCGATGCCTACATGCATCAATTGCTGAGCAAGCTGCCGCCCGGCGACCCGCCCATCACAACACAAGTGATTTTGGGGCCAACGGCGGAGACAATTATTGACACGGCCGTTAGCCAAAACATAGACCTCATTGCCATGTGCAGTCACGGCCGTTCCGGCGTCAGCCGCTGGGTGTATGGCAGCGTCGCCGAGAAAGTGCTGCGAGGAGCCACCTGCGCCACCTTCATCATTCGCGGGTCGGGGAGTTGATAGTTGGCAGTTGATAATTGAGCGTCATCCTGTCACCTTGTCACGCATCACAGGGGAAGAGCCATGTCCAAACTATCGCCAGGATTTGTCGTCTGGATAACCGGTTTGCCCGCTTCGGGGAAAACGTCGCTGGCGCACGCCATCCACGATTTGCTGGCAACGGAAAATATCCCCTCCATCATTCTGGACGCCAACGACCTGCGCCAACTTCTGACGCCGGAACCGGAATATACCGACGCTGAGCGCCGCTGGTTTTACCAGGTACTCACCGGTCTGGCGCTGAAATTTGCCGGGCAAGGCATTAACGTCCTCATCGCCGCCACCGGCAATCGCCGCCTTTATCGGGAACAGGCGCGCCGGCAGTGCGCCATCTTCGCCGAAGTTTATCTGGATTGTCCCCTGGACGTTTGCCTCAGCCGCGATCCCACCGGGCAATATCTCAACGAAACAAATGCCGACTGCCTCCCTGGCATCGGTGTCGCCTACGAACCTTCGTTTGCCCCGGAAGTCATCGTGAACACGGCCTACAAAACGCCCTATGAGGCGGCTCGCTCGGTGATAAACGTTTTAAAGCTGGAACGAATCATTAGAGGAGAACCCTGTCATGGCGATTCCCAAACCCTTAACACCCGGCAGTTTACGCCGACCCTGTGACCCAAAGCAGTTTCAGTTTACTACCACGGCCGATTTACCCAACCTGGACAATATCATCGGGCAACAACGGGCGATTGAGGCCATCCGTTTTGGTATTGGCATCCAACACGAGGGGTTTAATTTGTTTGCTTTGGGGCCAAATGGAACGGGCAAGTTTACGGCCGTGCAGCAATACCTCCAACACAAAGCGGCACAGCAGCCCACCCCCGACGATTGGTGTTACATCTTCAACTTCGACCAGCCGCACAAACCCCACGCCCTCAACCTGCCCGCCGGCCACGCCGGACAGCTCCGCACCGATATGCAGCAGCTCGTCGAAGACCTGGTCACCGTGCTGCCCTCCGCCTTCGCCAGCGATGAATACCAAAACCAAAAAAGAGGCATCGAAGAAGAATTTAAGCAGCGGGAAATTCAGGCTCTAGACGATTTGAAGGCCAGATCCCAGGAAAACAACATTGCCTTCATCCGCACGCCGGCCGGTTTTGCCTTCGCGCCCCTGAAAAACCGCGAGGTCATCAGCCCTGAAGAATTCCTGAAGCTCTCGGCGGCCGAACAAAAAACCATCGAAAGCCAGATTCAAGAGTTGCAAGAAGGGCTGCAAAACATCATGCGCCAGCTTCCCCACTGGCAGCGCGAACTGCAAAAACACCTGAAAGCCTTAAACAGCAGCGTGGCTATCTTTGCCATCACGCCCATGTTTAACGAACTACAGCAAAAATACGTCGGGCTGGATGTGGTGTTGGATTATTTAACGGCCGTGCAAACCGACGTCGTCAAAAACGTGGACGATTTCCTGGGGTCTGAAGAGTCGCCGTTGGTCACTGTGATGGGCGGGCGCGAACGCGAAGGCGGCCCGCCGCGCCTCAGCCGTTACCAGGTCAACGTCATCATAGATCACGGCCAAAGCCGCGGCGCACCCGTCGTCTACGAAGACCAGCCCGCCTACAACAACCTCATCGGCCGCACCGAACACGTCTCCCAAATGGGTACGCTCTTCACCGACTTCACCCTCATCAAGCCCGGCGTCTTGCACCGGGCCAACGGTGGCTACCTGATGCTGGATGCACGCAAAGTGCTGCTGCAACCCTTCGCCTGGGAGGGCCTCAAACATGCGCTGCGCGCCCAGGAAATCCGCCTGGAATCGTTAGCCCAGGCCGCCAGCCTGATCAGCACCGTCTCGTTGGAGCCGGAACCCATCCCCCTGGACGTGAAAGTGGTGTTGATGGGCGACCGGGAGTTGTATTATCTGCTGCACCAATATGATCCTGACTTTGCTGAGCTGTTCAAAGTGGCCGCTGACTTTGAGGACGACATGGTGCGCGACGAAGCCAACAATCTGGCCTATGCGCAGCTCATCGGCACGCTGGCGCGCAAGGAGGAGTTGCGCCACTTTAACCCGGAAGCAGTGGCCTTGATCATCGAACACAGCGCCCGCCTGGCCGAAGACGCCGGTAAACTTTCCACCCACATGCAAAGCATCTCCGACTTGCTGCGCGAAGCGAGCTATTGGGCCGGCGAGGCCCAACGCCAGGTTGTCACCCGCGAGGACGTGCAGCACAGTCTGGAGGCGCAGATTTATCGTCACGGCCGTATCCGTGAACGCATCCAGGAAGCCATCGTCCAGGACACCATCCTCATAGACACCCAGGGAAGCGTCGTGGGGCAGATTAACGGTCTGGCGGTTTACAATTTGGGCACATTCAGCTTTGGCCGCCCCAGCCGCATCACCGCCCGCGTGCGCCTGGGCAAAGGCGAAGTGATTGACATCGAACGGCAGGTGGAGATGGGCGGCCCCATCCATTCCAAAGGCGTGCTGATTTTGTCTAGCTTTTTGGGGGCGCGGTATGCGGCGGAACGGCCGTTATCCCTCTCCGCCAGCCTGGTTTTCGAGCAATCTTACAGCGGCGTAGACGGCGACAGCGCCTCATCGGCCGAATTGTACGCCCTGCTGTCTGCCCTGTCCGGCGCGCCCATCAACCAGTCGCTGGCCGTCACCGGTTCCGTCAACCAATATGGCTACGTCCAGGCCATCGGCGGCGTCAACGAAAAAATCGAGGGCTTTTTTGATTTGTGCCAGGCCAGAAACCTGACCGGGCTGACAGGCGATCAGGGCGTCCTCATCCCCGCCGCGAACGTTAAGCACCTGATGCTGCGGCCAGACGTGGTGGATGCGGCAGCCAACGGCCGTTTCCACATTTACCCCATCGCCCACATAGACGAAGGCATCGAACTCCTCACCGGTCTGCCCGCTGGCGAACCTGACGACGCCGGAAGATACCCGGTGGAGAGCATCAACGGCCGTGTCGTCGCCCATCTGGAAACATTGGCCGAAAAGCAACGCGCTTTTGCTGCGCCGCCCACCGAAGCAAAGCAGCATCAGCCGGACGAAGGGAAACGCACATGAAAATCCAACGGATTCTAGTGGCTTTAGACACTTCGCCGCACAGCCTGGCAGCGCTAGAAACGGCCGTTGATCTGGCCGAACGCCTGGACGCCGAACTGCAAGGGCTGTTTGTCGAAGACATCAACCTGCTGCGCCTGGCGGAACTGCCGTTTGCCTGCGAACTGCGCTTTACCAGCGCTACCACGCAAAAAGTGGACCCGCCACAGATGGCCGAGCAGCTCCGCGGGCAGGCCGCCCAGGCCCAGCGCCGGCTGCAACAGCTCGCCGACAGCCGCAAAATCAAACATTCCTTCACCGTCGTGCGTGGCGTCGTGGCTCCGTCATTGCTAAAGGCGGCACTGGATAGCGATTTGCTGGTATTGGGTCGCGTCAGTTATTCGTTGGTGCGTAGCGAGCGATTGGGATCCACGGCGCAAACGGCCGTTACCCAGGCCGAGCGCTCCGTTCTGCTCGTTCATCCCCATGCCAACCTCAACCGTCCGCCGCTGTTGATTTACGATGGCTCCGCCGCCGCCGAACGCGCCCTATCTGTCGCCACGAGTCTGGTGCAGCGCAACGGCCGTCTTTTTATCCTGCTCTATTTCCCCGACATTGCCAGCGCGCAGCAAGCCATTGATGCCATCC
>CALFEW010000025.1 GCA_937958365.1 uncultured Chloroflexota bacterium
GTTGAATATGTTTAACAATGGACACCTGGAAACGGCCGTGCGCATGACCAATCACGCCGCCGTAGCCATCGCCAACGCATTGCTCTATCAGCAGGTCAAAGAAGCCAACCAGGCCAAATCGGAATTTGTCTCGATGGTTTCCCACGAACTCAAAACCCCCATGACCTCCATGCGCGGCTACACCGACCTGCTGCTCTCCGGCATGACCGGTGAACTGTCCGGTCAGCAGCGCGGTTTTCTGGAGACGATTGCCGCCAACATCCGCCGCATGAGTCAGCAAATTCAAGACCTCACCGACATCTCGCGCATAGAAACCGGCCAACTGCACATAGACCCCGCGCCCACGGGCTTCACCAACATCATCAGCGACACCCTGCAAATTGTGCGCGGCCCGTGTGACGCCAAAGGTATCGAACTGCACCTCGACTTGCCGCCAGACCTGCCCTTGATCATGGCCGACAAAGAGCGGTTGGTGCAAGTGCTGACCAATCTCGTCAGCAATGCCTGCAAATATTCACCATCCGACACTAATGTTTACCTGACTTTCAGAGCGGACAAAATGGTTTTGGACAAGGCGGGCCAGCCTACGGCCGTAGTGACTTGCATGGTTCAAGACACCGGCTACGGCATCTCGCCGGAAGACCAAAAACGTCTGTTTACCAAATTCTTCCGCGCCGACGATCCCAACATCCGTAAGGCCACTGGGACCGGCTTAGGTTTGTCCATTACCAGAGGTATTATAGAGCTGCACGGCGGCAAAATCTGGGTGCAAAGCGAGTTGGGTCAGGGCACGGCGTTTACATTTGCCATTCCCCAGGCGCCAGATTAATCTGTGATGATCGTCATGGAGTCGTAGGTTTTTTGCATTGACACATCAATCTTGTCGGTTATACTTTAACCCATGAGGGAAAATTCCGTCACAAGCACAGAAAATACATATTCCGATTCACGTTGACGCACGCAATTTCGCGTGCGTTTTTGTTTTCCGACAGCAGTTCCTAATTTGCAGAGAGGAGTAAAAGAATTATGGACTATGGTATGGTCAGTAAAATCGAAAAATCCAAGATTTATGCCGAAGAACGTGAACGCATCCAATTTGAGTTTCTGCGCGTGAAAATTCAAGGGGACAATAACAAGGCCCCGCACGTCGTAGAATATAATAATGGCATCTGGAGTTGCGACTGTGATTTCTTTGCCTCACGGCATGTTTGCAGTCATACGATGGCTATTGAGCGTATTTTGCGTGACATGGTTGAACTTGGTGAGGCTGTCTAATCGGTTTTGCTGATTTTCACCACATTGCCTGAAACGTGCCCAGTCTGACGGCTGGGCACGTTTTTTTTGTTATAATCACCCGGTTGGCGGTCGTAATGGCCGGACGACGTGGGCGATGTGGCCGTTGTCGGCGTCGAATTTTTATTGAGGTGTTGTTATGGTTTGGCGTTGCTGCATTGAAAACCAGATAGTCAGGTGTGATGGCGTCTACGGCCGTTCCCCCTCCATCACCCCCACACCATGAGGAAACCCACTGTGACCATTGGCGGCGTCGAATTTGACCTGAAACTTACTTTTCTCATCATCTTCTGCACCGTCGTCCCTATGTTCGACTATTACGGGCATAAACTCACCAGCGCCAAAGCCTACGACCGTTTCATCCTTTACTTCATTTTACCCATGCTCGTCATCCTGGTGCTGTTCCGCGAACCGGCGGCCGATTACGGTTTCCGGCTGGGCAACTGGCGCGCCGGGCTGCTCTGGACCATCGGCGCCTGCCTGGCGATGGGCCTGATCCTCTGGTTTGTCGCCCGCACGCCGGCGATGCAAGCCTACTACCAGGCCCGCGCCCCCAAAGAGCTAACCCGCCTCATCTGGCTCAACGGCGTGGAATTGTTCGCCTGGGAGTTTATCTGGCGCGGCTTTATGCTGTACGGCCTGGCGAAAGTTTTAGGCCCCGGCCCGGCGATTCTCATCCAGGCCGTGCCTTTTGCCTTCATGCACCTCGGCAAGCCGGAAGTCGAAACCCTGACCACCATTTTCGGCGGTATCGGCTTTGGTTTTGTCGCCTGGCAAACCGGATCGTTTGTTTATCCCTGGCTCATCCATTGGTTTATCGCTTCATTTACCATGTTGCTTGCTTTGGGACGATTCTAAAAATTCCTAACCTGGGCAAGCCAGAACCAAAAGAGGTTATCAAAGATTACACAGATTGAAGATAAAAAACTGCGTAATCTGCGCAATCTTAGACACATATTCTTGTTCACTGTGCAAGCAGTTGGCTTGTAAGGTACTTATTACCCACAAACATATGACCGACATCCTTACGTTTCAACCAACGTCTATCGCCAACGGCGGCGCGGGGATCGCCCGCGACGCCCAGGAACGACCTGTATTTATCCCTTTTACCATTCCCGGTGAAACGGTTAGCGCCCGCCTGCTGGAAGAAAAGGCGCATTATGCGCACGCCGAACTGGTGGCGGTGATTGCTGCCTCGCCGGACCGGGTGGAGCCGCGCTGCCCGCATTTTGGCGTGTGCGGCGGCTGCCACTTCCAACACATGGCTTACGCGGCGCAACTGGCGGCCAAGCAGCAGATTGTAGTGGACCAGTTGCAGCGGATTGGCGGGGTAACGGCCGTTCCCATCACCCCCACCATTCCCCACCCTCAGCCCTGGGCTTACCGCGCCGAAACCGAACTAACGCCCACGCCGGAAGGCGGCCTCGGCTACTGGTCGCCGCAGCAGCGCCAGGTGATACCCATCCAGGAGTGCCCGATCATTCACCCCGACCTGTTCGCCCTGTGGCAAGACGTAGACATGGTCCTGCCCGGTCTGCGTAAACTCACCCTGCGCATTGGCGACGATGAAGCGCTGCTGGCGGCCCTGGAAATTGACGACGTGGAGCCGCCCGAACTGGAAACCGATTTCCCCGTCTCTGTCGCCATCGTGCTGCCAGACAGGACGGCCGCAACCCTCGTCGGCGACAATTACAACATCCAATCGGTGCGCGACCGAGATTTTCGCGTTTCGCCCGGCTGCTATTTTGCGCCCAGCCCGGCCATGCTCGCCCCTACCATCGAGACGATTTTGCGTTACGCCGCCCTGACGGGGCAAGAAACGGTAGTGGATGGTTACAGCGGCGTGGGCATGTTCAGTGCGGTCCTGGCGGAACAGGCGGCCAGCGTCACGGCCGTTGAAATCAACCCCGACGCCATCGCCGACACCATCGTCAATCTGGCGCACACCGACAACGTATCGCTTTACGAGGGTTGGTTTGAAGACGTGCTGCCGCAGTTGGCTGCCCCGGACCTTTTGCTGGTGCATCCGCCGGAGAAGGGATTGTCTAAAGCGGCGATTGCGGCGATTGGCCGGCAACGGCCGTCGCGCCTGATTTACGTCAGCAGTGACGTGGCGACGCTCGCCCGTGACGGCAAGTACCTAATCCAGGCCGGTTTCACCCTCAAGGCCATCCAACCCATAGACGCCGCGCCGCAAACCTACCACCTGGACACCGTTTCGCTCTGGCAGCGGGAGAGTTAGTCGTAAACCGTAAACCGT
>CALFEW010000026.1 GCA_937958365.1 uncultured Chloroflexota bacterium
AGCCAGGGCAGCCGCCAGATGGGGCTGCGCCTGATTTTGTTATCATTTCGGCTCGGGTTTTATAGATGGGTCCGATCCAGAAGACTGGACCCATCTGACCCGGTTGCAAATTTTGGAGGTAAACCATGAAGCAGTTCACATTGATCGCTTTGATTTTGGTATTGACGGGATTGTTGGCGGCTTGCGCGGGCGGCGGGGAAGAGGCAACGGCCGTTCCCGCAACCCTTCTCTCGCCTGAAACCCCGGCGGCTTATCCGGTGGTAACGGCCGTACCCAACGCCGACACAGCTTATCCGGCGCTGGCGGCAACGGCCGTTATCGGTCCTGCCTATCCCGGCCAGTCTGACCCCAACCGCCTGCCACCGCAATCCGCGCCCGAAGGCGGCAACCCGGAAACCCTGGCAGCCATCGCCGAACTGGTCAGCCAGGACCTGGCAAAACGCCTCTCTCTAGAAGTCGGCCAGATTACCGTGCGCAGCAGCGAAGAAGTGCAATGGTCAGACAGTTCCCTGGGCTGCCCGGCTCCCGGTTTTGCCTACATGCAAGTCATCACCCCTGGCTACAAAATCACCCTGGAAGCCGATGGCGGTCTATACGAATACCATACCGACCTGAACCAGGGGTTTGTGCTGTGCGGCAAAGACGGGCAGCCGGTGGGGTAAGAAAGTTGGATAGTCGGTTTGTTGGCTGGTTGGTTAGCATTGACCAACCAGCCAACGAACCAACTCGCAAACTCTTTCTCCTCCACATGGAACCAAACATCCCCCGGCTGCGTCTTAAAGGCATTGACAAGCACACCGTCTGTTTAAGGAGGACGCAGCCATGAAAAAATCAATCGTTTTGTTCGTTATCGTGTTGTTGATGGTGTTGGGAAACGGCCGTTTCGCCTTCGCCCAAGAAACGCCTGTCCCCATCGAACCCCCCATTCGGCCTCCTATCCCCGATCGCGGCGAACTGACCATCGCCTATCAGCGCGTAGACGTGGCGATCGAAAATCAGGTCGCCACCACCCATATTGACCAGTTATTTGTCAACGACAACGACTGGATGTTGGAAGGCACGTATTTTTTCCCCCTGCCCGAAGGCGCGGCCGTTAGCCAGCTCACCATGTGGGTAGACGGCCAGCCCATCGAAGCCAAAATCCTGGAGCGCGACGAAGCCCGGCAAATCTACGACGACATTGTGCGCCAACTGCGCGACCCGGCCCTGCTGGAATATGTGGGCACGCAGGCCATCCAGGCCAACGTCTTCCCCATCCCACCCCACGATGAGCGCCGCGTCGAAATTGAGTACACCCAGGTCTTACCGGCCGAAGCGGGCGTGATCCATTACGTCTTTCCGCAATCCACCAAACTCTATACCAACACGCCGCTGGACACCCAAAGCATCCGCGTCGAGGTGCGCAGCAACGAAGCCATTCGCGCCATCTACTCGCCCAGCCACCCGGTGGCTATCAGCCGCGAGGGAGATTTCCAGGCGGTGGTGGGTTACGAAGCGAACAACGTGGTCGCCGACCAGGACTTTGCGCTGTATTACACCGTCACGCCGGAAGAAATCGGCCTGAACCTGCTGAGTTACAAAGAGGCGGGCGAAGATGGCTTCTTTCTGCTGTTGGTGGCCCCCAGCGTAGACGCCACCGAGGTGATTGCCAAAGACGTGATTTTGGTGATGGATACCTCCGGCAGCATGGAAGGTGAAAAAATCCAGCAGGCGCAAGAGGCGGCCAGCTACGTCATTGAACATCTGAAGCCGGGCGACCGCTTCAACATCGTGCCCTTTAGCACCGGCGTGCGCACTTACGAGCCGGATTTGGTTGAGGCGTCCGCGCCCGGCAACTATCAGGCGTTTATCAACAGTCTGGAGGCGTTGGGCGGCACCAACATCAGCATGGCGCTGCTGGAAGCGGCCAACATGGTAGACCCACAGCGCCCCACAACCATCATTTTCCTCACCGACGGGCTGGCGACAGAGGGCATCGTGGAGACGCCGCTGCTGCTGGACGCAGTGGAGCAGGCAATGCCGGCCAATGCGCGGGTGTTCGTCTTTGGCGTGGGTGATGATCTGGACCCCAATCTGCTGGATGCGCTGGCGGAAAATCACCGGGGGACGACGACGTATGTACGGCCGTTCCAATCCATTGACGAGGAAGTGAGCAGCTTCTACGCCAAAGTCAGCACACCGGTACTGTCCGACATCAGTCTAGATTTTGGTGATGTGGTGGTAGAGCAGCTATACCCGCAAACACTGCCCGACCTGTTCGCCGGTACGCAGTTGGCCCTGGTGGGGCGCTACCGCGAAGGCGGCCCGGCGACCATCACCCTGCGCGGCACTGTCAACGGCGAGGCGCAGGTCTTTACCTATGAAGATAACCTCTTCCGCGGCCAGGGCGGCGACGACTTCATCCCGCGCCTGTGGGCGACGCGGGCCATCGGCCACCTGCTGCGCGAGATTCGCCTGCGCGGTGAGGAGCCGGAACTGGTGCAAAGCGTGGTCAATTTGTCCATCCGCTACGGCATCATCACACCTTACACGAGCTATTTGATTGAAGAGGACGACATCTTCACCCAAACCGGGCGGGAAGGCATTGCCGATGGCGTAGCCAATGCGCCGACAACTGGTGAAATCAGCCGGGAAACCGTGGAGGAAGCGGCTGCCGCGGTTGACATGGCCGAAGCGGAAGCGCCAATGGCCCTGCCCACAATGACAGCCGCCGGCACGGCCGTAGCCGGTGCGCCAGGCGAGCCGGAAGCAGTCGCCTCTGGCGCGATTCAGGTGGTGGGCAGCAAAACCTTCGTGCTGCGCGATGGCGTCTGGATGGACACGGCTTACGATCCGGAGCGCTTCACACCACAAGCCATCGGTTTTGCCGGGGATGCTTACTTTGATCTGCTGGCCGCCGTGCCGGAACTGGGCCAATATCTGGCTTTGGGACCGCGAGTGCTGGTGGTGATGGGCGATCAGGCGTATGAGGTGGTGGAAGAAGGGGCAGGAGTGGCAACGGCCGTTCTGCCCACCGAGGTAACGATTGATGTGAATGAAGCGGCAACGGGCATGCCCGCAACGGCCGTGCCGGATGTCAGCCCGGAGGCCCCGGCCGAATCACCGGCGCGCACCGGCCTTTGCGCCACGCTGATGGTGATGCCGTTGTTTATCGTCACGGGCGGCGTGTTGGGTTGGTACGGCCGTTGGTCGAGTAAGCGCCGCTAACCAGTCCTTTACCCTGACAAGATTGGTCCAATCTTGCAGATTGGACCAATCTAAAAAGCCACTCTTTCGAGCGGCTTTTTCATATACCAAAGCAGCGTCCAACACCACAGCCTTACAAAGACATTGATTTGGCCGCCAACAAAGCCGCCGCATGGTCGGCAAACGCCTTCACCGACATCGCACCATGATCCACGTTGTCTCGCGTACGCACGGCGACCTGGCCTTCTTCCACTTCTTTATCGCCAAGCACCAGCATATACGGGATTTTCTGTAACTGCGCGTTGCGGATTTTCTTGTTCATGCGTTCGCTGCCGCCATCCACTTCCACCCGCAAACCCTGGGCGCGCAGATCCGCCGCCACCTGTTTAGCATATTCCACGTGCCGGTCGGCGATGGGGATCATCATGACCTGCACCGGAGCCAACCACAACGGGAATGCGCCGTTGAAATGCTCAATCAGAATACCCACAAAACGTTCCATGCTGCCAAACGGCGCGCGATGAATCATCACCTGCCGATGTTTTTGCCCATCTTCTCCAATATATTCCAACTCAAAGCGCTCCTGCAGCAAGAAGTCCACCTGCACTGTACCTAGCTGCCATTCGCGCTTCAGCACGTCACGGAAGATAAAAT
>CALFEW010000027.1 GCA_937958365.1 uncultured Chloroflexota bacterium
GCCCACCAGCGCAAACAACCCCATATGCCCCACCACATGCGCCGTCACCGAATTAAATCGGGCAAACAACCCATTCATCCAGGGCAGCATCTCTTCGACCAGGCCATAAGGGAACAACGCCGCGCCCACCAGGAGCAGCAGCCCCAACGGCAGCCATTTCTGGCGCAAAATTGTAGATTGTGGATGATTCAGCATGACGTTCTCCTTGCACACAAAAGTTGATGATGCCAGACACTGTACCCGAACACGCACGGCCGTCTCCACCTCCCAAAACCGCAGCCCAACGCACCTGAGTGCTTGATCTGCCCGCCAAATTAGACGATGGTAGAATAGGCTGGCGCGCCACTCTGGCACACGGCCGTAACCTGACGATTCCGAGACAAACCCATATGCTCAATTTGCTGATTGTAGAAGACAACGAAAAGCTCCGACCCGCCCTCAAAGCCGGATTGACGGCTACAAACAGGGTCCGCGTGGTCTACGATTGCGCTACAGGCGAAGACGCGCTGGAATTTTGCCTGGCCGCAGCCCTGGCCGAAGCCCCAGACGTGATATTGCTAGACGTGCAGTTGGCCGGTGTGATGAATGGCATCGAAACGGCCGTTGCCATTCGCCGCGAACTGCCCCGCCTGCCCATCGTCTTCTACTCCATCCAGGACGACGACGCCTACTACCGCGACTTTCGCCGCGCCGGCATCCTCAGCCACTACGCCTACGTGCGTAAATCCAACTACCTGCTGCCCCAGATGATTGTGCCCCTGCTGCAAGATGCGGTGAACGGCCGTTCTTTCATTGACCCCGACATCGAATCCCGCGTCCAGGACGTGCGCCACAAAGACGAAAACGCCCCCATGGACCTGCTGGAACCCAACGAACAAATCGTCGCCCGCATGTTGGCCCAGGGCCTCAGCAACAAACAAATCGCCGACCGGCTCGGCTTCCGCGACAAACGCACCATCAGCCGCATCAACGGCCAGATCTACACCACCTGGGGCCTCAACGACACGACCGACGACGAAAAAGTCGCCCGAACCCGCGCCAGCCTCATCGTCCACAGCGGCCAGCTCATCACCTGGGACGAAGACGGCGTGCCCCACGTCCGTAACAAGCGCGGTGAATGGATCGTATGGGAAGGCTGAAACCCGGCCCTTGTTCCTTATGAGCGGTAATCTCTTTCTCGATTGGGCGGTCATCGCCACTTCTTTCTTCAACGCCATCCTGCTGTTGTGGCTGGGCGTGACTGTGCTGCTCAATTCCGACCGGCGCACGTTGGGGGTGTGGGCCGCCAGCGGCGGATTGCTGTTAGGCGCGGCCTTTTTCGTCAGCCACACGGCCATCGTCGGGCGCGGTGTCATCAGCCTGGGGTGGGCCAGCACCATCTTCTGGTGGACCATAGCGATGGTCCCGGCCATCATCCTGCCCTTTGCCTGGTACGTGATCATGCTGTGGTATTCCGGCTTTTGGAATGATCCCCAGTCCGATTTGCGCCATCGGCAACGGCCGTTTCTCCTGTTGGCATCGGCAGGTCTGGCTCTGGGACTGCTCAGTCTGGCAGCCGGCATGGTCTTGCTGCTTGTGCCTTCCCCACAATTCTACAGTTTACGTGGCGTCATCCGCTGGTCGGTGGCCGGGATTCCGCTGCTGGCCGTGGGCTATTCCTTCTACGTCGTCTTGTGCATTGGCCTATCGCTGGACGCGCTGCGCCGCCCCGGTCCGCCGCGCCGCGTCATGGGTGATCTGGCCCGTCGCCGCGCCCATCCCTGGCTGGTCGTGGCCTCTTTAGCCATGCTGGCCGTCAGTTTCCTGGTGATGGGCGTCGTGTCGTGGGTGGTGCAAGATGCCCGGCAGCGCACCTTTTACGACATTTTTTCGGCATCCACCCGCACCTTCGCCTGGCTGGACTTGATCATTGCCGCACTGCTCACTTTTGCCATCCTGATGTTGGGACAGGCGATCGTGTCTTACGAGGTGTTTACCGGCAAATCGCTGCCCCGGCGCGGGCTGCTGCGGCACTGGCGCAGCGCCATCATTCTGGCCGCCGGCTACAGCCTGATTGTGGGTGCGGCTTTTGCCATCCAACTGCGGTTTATTTACATTTTGCTGCTTACGGCCGTTCTCATGACCCTCTTTTTTGCGCTGTTTGCCTGGTCGTCTTATGCGGAACGGGAAAGGTATATTGCGCAGTTACGGCCGTTCATCACCAGCAACCGCCTCTACGACCAGCTCCTCACCCAATCTGCGCCGCAAGAGCTGGACCTGGGACCGCCATTTCGCACCCTCTGCACCGATGTTCTGGATGCGCGTCTGGCCTATCTCGCCGCGCTGGGGCCAATGGCGCCGCTTGTCGGCCCGCCGCTGACGTATCCACAGCGTGAAAATTTCACACTACCACCCCTCACCGACATCGCCGCCCAATTTTCTTTGCCTGAAACCATGACCATCTTGTTAGACCCCAAGCGCTACCAGGGCGCGGTGTGGGCGGTGCCGCTGTGGAGCGAGCGTGGATTAATTGGCGTATTTCTTTTGGGCGAGAAGCGCAGCGGTGGCTTGTACACGCAGGAAGAGATCGAAATCGCTCGCGTCAGCGGTGAACGGCTCATTGACACCCAGGCCAGCGCCGAGATGGCCCGCCGCCTGATGGTGGTGCAGCGCGAACGGCTGGCGCAGACGCAAGTGATTGACCAGCAAACCCGCCGTGTCCTTCACGACGACATTTTGCCCGCACTCCAGACGGCAATGATAAAGATGAGTAGCTCACAACTAAATGGGGAAATGCAGCAGGCGGTGGAAACGCTTACCGCCGCGCATCGGCAAATCTCGGATCTGCTACACGCCATGCCCACCATCACCGCTCCAGACGTGGCCCGGCTGGGCTTGCTGCCGGCCTTGCAGCGGGTGGTAGAGAATGAATTTAAGGCCGCGTTTGATGCGGTTCACTGGCATATTTCGGCTGCGGCGCAGGTAAACGCCGCCCAGATTCCCATCCTCACGGCCGAGGTAGTCTTTTATGCGGCGCGAGAAGTGGTGCGTAACGCGGCCAGGTACGGTCGTGGGCACAGTGGAAAAGATGAGGAGAAACGGCCGTTCATCCTCACCATCACCGCCGATTGGCGCGATGGACTGCTGCTCACGCTAGAAGACAACGGCGTTGGCCTGGAAATGACCGCCGCTACCCATAAAGGTAGCGGTCAGGGTTTAGCCCTGCACAGCACCATGATGGCCGTCGTTGGCGGCACGCTGGCTGTGGAAAGCGTGCCCGACCAGCATACCCGCGTCGTCCTGTCTCTCCCTCTATCCTAGTCTCGAATACCGTGTTCGGTATTCCGTATTCCGTAGGACGCTGCCTCTGGTAAACGCCATCTGCATACGGAATACGGTATACGGACTTCTGACTACGGCTAGTCCCCAGCCTCTTTTTCCCGCTTACGCCAGTAGCGGCTAATGCCATCCACAGACATATACCAGGGATTGGAGATTTCGTATTGGTGGATGGCCGTGTCGGTCATGCCAGCTTTTCTGGCGCGAGTCCGGTTCCAGGTGTTGTATGTTTCCACCAGTTCGTCTCGCTCCATACCGGCGTCGAGTTGGGTTTTGATGTAGACGGCCGTTTCCCGAATCTGCTTTTTCAGCGCCGTCAGGTGTTGGGCCGGATCATTCACCGCGCCAAAGTGCGTGGGATACAAGGTTTGGAAATTTTCCGCCAGCAAGCGGTCAATCGTGTTTTCCCAGGCTTCCATGTCAAATTCTGGCGGCGGCGCGGGCACGTCAATCAGAGGCATGTCGGGCAAGTGGATGCCTGCTGCATCCCCGGTAAAGGCCACGTCGCCCAGGCGAAAGAC
>CALFEW010000028.1 GCA_937958365.1 uncultured Chloroflexota bacterium
CCGATGCAGAATGGACCGGTATCAACTTCACCGTAGTAGATACCGGCGGCATCGAAGTGACCGATGGCTGGAACACCGAGCCTCTTTCCGAAGATTCTGAGCAGTTCTTGCCGCTCATTCGCCAGCAAGCCGCCATCGCCATTCAGGACGCCGACGTGATCGTCCAGGTGGTGGACGGGCAAAGCGGCATCACCGCCGCCGACCGCGAAGTCGCCGACATCCTGCGCCAATCCAAAAAGCCCATCATCATTGCCGCCAACAAACTGGAATCCAGCAAATTGTGGGACAACGCCTATGAGTTCTACGAATTGGCTCTGGGTGAAGTGTTTGCCGTGTCTGCCCTGCACGGCGCAGGAAGCGGTGATCTGCTGGACGCCATTGTCGAAGCGCTGCCTAATCCTGTGGAAGAGGATGACGAGGACGACGAAAGCATCAAAATCGCCATCCTGGGCAAGCCCAACGCGGGCAAATCAACCTTGCTCAATAAGATGATCGGCGAAGAGCGGGCCATCGTCAGCCCTATTGCCGGCACGACCCGCGACGCCATAGACACCCGGATGACCTGGCAAGGGCAAGAATTCACGCTCATTGACACGGCCGGTATCCGGCGGCGCGGCAAAATCGAACCGGGCGTAGAAAAATACAGCGTCTTGCGGGCCATTAAAGCGCTCAAACGAGCCGACGTGGCCTTGCTGCTGATTGACGCCGAGGCGGGCATCACTTCCCAAGATACGCACATTGCCGGAATGCTGAAGGATGAAATGCACGGCGTGATTATTCTGGTGAACAAGTGGGACGCCCTGGAAAAAGATGCGTACACCATCTACGAGTTTGAAAAAATATTACGCGAGGAACTGAAGTTCATCCCTTACGCACCGATTATTTATATTTCGGCCCTGACGGGGCAGCGCGTGAACAAAATCTTGCCGAAAGTGCTGGAAGTACAGGAGATGCGAAACCAACGTATTTCCACGGCCGATTTAAACAAATGGATGCGCGACGTGACCATCCAACACCCGCCGCCAAGCAGCGGCGGCAAACGGGTGAAGTTTTTCTATGCCACGCAGGTGACGGTGGCCCCGCCGACCATTGTCTTGTTTGTGAATAAGCCAGAATGGGTTCACTTCAGTTATGAGCGTTATCTGGAAAACCGCCTGCGTGAATTGTATCCCTTCGAGGGCACGCCGGTGCGCCTGATCTACCGCGCCCGCAGCGAAGATCGTTTTGGCAAATAATAGCCAATAGCCAATGGTCAATAGCTAATGGTCAATTGACAATTGACCATTAGCTATTGACCATTAAACAGGTGTTTTGTGAGTAGTCAGTGGTTTAGTTATTACGCGCAGACTGTGCCAGGCGCAGAAGAAATTGCCTGGTTGGAAATTCGTTGGCGCTTGCCGGGCGTGAAGTTTGGCGAATATATGTTTGCCAAAGAGCAGAATGGCATTGTCACTTTTGCGTATCAGGGTGACATGGCCGACGTGCAGCAGTTGGAAACGGTGGAAGAGGTGTTTTTGCAGGCGTTGTCTGTGCCCAAATTATCACGCGGGAAGCGGGACCTGACGCAGATTCGGGAGCTGGTGACAAAAGCGGAAGATTTAGGACGCGCCGGGAATCAGTTGATGCGTTTTCGGCAGTTTAACCGCCCACCGGCGTATCGGGTGGTCAGCCGCAAATTTGGCAAGCATGAATATTCACTGAAGGATTTGCAGAAGGCGGTTTTGCAGGGCATGGAAACGCGCTATCCGCGCTGGATGCCGGTAGTAGATGGCGCTCAGGTGGAGTTGGGCGTGGATTTATTGGGGTCGCATTTGTTGTGCGGCTTTAACATTACAGATAAGCAGGCGCGCAAGGGGCGAACATTGCAGCAAAAGGGAGGGGAGACGATACGGCCGTCTCTCGCCGCCGCCCTGGTTATCCTCACCGAGCCGGAAGCTGAGGACGTGTTTCTGGACCCGTTGTGCGGCAACGGCCGTCTTCTCTATACCCGCCGTCTGTTGGGGCGATACGGCCGTTTGCTTGGCGCGGATCCCTCGCCGGAACAACTGACCCTCGCTACAGAAAATTTGGTCACCCGGCGCAAAGGGCAGCTGCCGGAAAGCATTACGTTGCAGCCCTGGACGGAAGAAGGCGTGCTGTGGGCAGCGGGCAGCGTGGACAAAGCGGCAACCATTTTGCCAGATACCGCCCAGGTGGGCAGCGAACAAGAGATGAAACGGTTATATACGGCCGTTTTCCAGGAAATGGCGCGGGTGTTAAGGCCAGACGGCCGTGCCGTCATCCTCAGCCGCGAATACGACCAGGTCAAAGCCAGCCTGCGCCAACAGCCCACCCTGGAAATCCAGACCGGCTACTCCGTCAAGGTCGGCGCGCAGTGGGGACGCATTTACATCATCAAACGCCTGGCGGCGTGATTTACACCGGTGGCTCAATCGCCAATTCCTGATCGTAGTTGGAAAAATCAAGCTGCCACACACTGGAACCTTCTTCACTATCCGGTTCCGGCTCTGTCACCACGATGCGGACAATTTCGTGAGTTTCTGGCGTAATCCACAGGGTCACGCCTACCGCCTGCGGCCCAATCAACCCACCACTCATTGCCGCCAGCCGTTCCCCTTCTACCTGCCCGGTGATAACGATTAGCTCCTGATCCGGGCCGCCTTCTAATTTTTCCCGGCCGGTCAGGGCCACGTTCGTCAAATCGGCCGTCAGGATGGCCGGCAGACCGGCGGCAGCGTCGAACAATGCGCCGGGATTAAAGCCAAAATTGGGCGGCAGTTGTTCCCATTTGCCGGTTAACAGGTTGGTTTGCCACTGGTCCGGGCCGATGCTGATCACATTGATGTCGGTGATCAGGCCAAAGGCGGCGGCGCGCACGGCCGCTTGCGCTTTGTCCGGCGCGGCGAAATCGCCAACGGCCGTGCGGAAAGCAATCTGCCCGGTCGGGTCTAAAGCAGCCGGAGCGCCGCTCAAATCCACGCCAAAGTGGAAGCCTGTCGTCCCCGTCAGCCGCGCCACCGCCTGTTGGATGATGCTCTCTGGCGCGGGCGTCGGCGTTGGCGATGGCGGCGGTTCCTGGCAGGCAGACGCCAACAGCCCCATTAAAATCAACAACCAGGATATGTGGCCAATTGTACGTTTCATAATCTGATTTCTCCTCAGTAAGCGTTCAAATCAACTTGGCGGAGATTGGACCCATCTCCACGATTGGTCCAATCTTGAAGGCATCAACATGCAAAGATCGGGCAGGCTTTTGTGGTCGCCTAAAGGCACAATTGTATCATCGGATGTGCGCTATGCTGCGCCCTGCGCTAAAATGGCCGAACTATGAAAGTATATCTGCACAGCATCGGCTGCCGCCTGAACCAGAGCGAAATCGAAACGATGGCCCGTCAACTATTGGCGGCGGGGCATGAGATTGTGGACGATACGGCCGTTGCCGACAAAGTCATCATCAACACCTGCGCCGTCACCGCCGAAGCCGCCCGCGACGGCCGTACCCTCACCCGCCGCATCCACCGCCAAAACGAGACCGCCGAAATCATCCTTACCGGCTGCTACGCCACCATCGCCCCGGCCGAATTGGGGCGCGTCCAGGGCGCGGGGCGCATCGTCGCCAACCAGGACAAAGCCCAACTCGTCACGCTGCTAGACCCGCAGGCGCGCATTGATTTGCCCATCTTCGACCAGGAGCCGGTG
>CALFEW010000029.1 GCA_937958365.1 uncultured Chloroflexota bacterium
TTCCGCCACATCTCCCGCCACAAACACGTCACCCACATCGCGCAGCAGCACAAAACGCAGTTTACCGGCCGCCTTCTTCTTGTCATGGCTCATCGCCCGGTGCAACTGTTCCGGTAGCAAATGGGCTGGGATGCGCGTTGGCAGGCCAACATGCTGCAAAATCGCCTCAATGCGCCCTTGCAGCGCCGGATCACACATTTCCAGGCGCGCCGAAAGGTTTGCCGCCGCCACCAACCCCATCGCCACCCCTTCGCCATGCCGCACGGCATACCCGCTGACCTGCTCGATGGCATGGCCGAAAGTGTGACCCAAATTTAACACAGCGCGGCGGCCTTGCTCGAAGGGGTCTTCCTGGACTACGTCGCGTTTTACTTGAATGGCTACCAGAACTAAAGATTGAAGGTTGAATAACGCGGCTGGATCATTGGCGTGTAATTGCCAATCTTCGCTCATTAATCTTTGTAACAAATCCGGGGCGGCGATGAGGCCATGCTTCACCACTTCGGCCATACCAGAAGCAAATTCGGCCGGGGGCAAGGTGAGAAGGGTGGAAACGTCAGCGAGAACGGCCGTTGGCTGCTTAAATGCGCCCACCAGATTCTTGCCCTGGGGTAAATCCACGCCTGTCTTGCCGCCCACGCTGGCGTCCACCATCGCCAGCAGCGTCGTCGGGCACTGCACAAATTCTACACCCCGCAGATAACTGGCGGCGGCAAAACCGGCCATGTCGCCCACCACGCCGCCGCCCAGAGCGACGATTGTGCCCTTGCGATCCAATCCTGCCGCCAACAACTCATCGTAGAGGGAATGGACGGTTTCCAGCGTTTTGTGCTGTTCGCCGGCGGGCACGGCGAGTACGGCCGTTGCCCCCGCGCACAATCCGGCATACAACGGCCCCACGTGGTCATCGGTAATCACGACAAACGGGCCGGTGATTCCGGCCAATTCGCCCACTCGTTCCAGCAGCCCTTGACCCACGACGATGTCATACTGCCCGGTCGGATGGCTGACCGGCAAGCGCATTTCGCTCATAGAAGACCCTTTTTGCTGAACATAATCCACTATCTCCCCCGCCACCTGCTCCGGCGTCTGTCCATCGGTGGCGATTTGGGGGAAACGGCCGTATGCCTCTTTCCGCGCCGCCAACAACCGCCGAATTTGCGCCGCCGGGTCGGCCACGTTAAGCAACGGCCGTCGCTCGTCGCCATCCAGGCGGGCAATAATCTCTTCTGGTTCAGCGGTGAGGCAAAAGACACGGCCGTTTTGCTGCAAGGCAGCCGCGTTGGCCTCATCTACCATCAACCGGCCGCCGGTGGCGATGACCAGGCCCTCGGCCTGGCTAAGTTCTTGCGCGATGGTCGCCTCCCACTGCCGGAATGTCTCTTCGCCCGATTCGCGGAAGATGTCGGCGATGGCACGGCCGTCGCGGGCGACAATCAACTCATCCGTATCCACAAAATCATACCCCAATCGCGCGGCCAGCAGCCGCCCAACCGACGATTTGCCCGTGCCCATGAAACCGGTTAACACAATGTTTGGCCTTGTCATGGGGCATAGTATAGCGGAATTGATCGAGTGAATAGAAATCTGGGGAACAAAATGAAACCGGGCAGCGTTATAGTGAGTGAAGCGCCCGGAAAACGGCGCAAATTTTTGTGAAGGAGTGACAACTATGTCTAAAAATACGGTTAGAACAACAATTGCGGTTTTGATTTTGGTGGCATTAACGGCCGTGTTAGTCGCCTGCAACCCGGCCTCTGCCAGCCCGGCTGCCCAAACAAGCAACTCAACCGGCGGCATCACCGTCGTGGGTCAGGGCGAAGCCTTTGGCACGCCCGACAAAGCCCAGGTACAGGTGGGCGTGGAAATCTTCGCCCCCACCGTCGCCGAAGCCACCAGCCAAAACGAGGCGACCATCCAGCAAATCATGGCCGCCCTGACGGCCCTGAACATCGCCGCGGAAGACGTGCAAACGACCAATTACAGCCTGTGGGCCGAGCAAATTTATGGCGACCAGGGGCCGGAAGGCATCGCCGGTTATCGCGTCACCAATCAGGTGAACGTCACCATCCGCGACATTGCCCAGGTCAGTGATGTGCTGTCGGCGGCGATTGACGCCGGGGCCAACGCCATCTATGGCATTCAGTTCAGCGTCGCCGACCCGGCCGAACTGCAAGCGCAAGCCCGCGCCGCCGCCGTGGCCGACGCCCGCGCCCGCGCTGAATCGCTGGCCGGTCTGGCCGAAGTCACTTTGGGCGACGTGACGATCATCAGCGAGGTCATTGGGCAGCCGGTGATGCCGATGGGCTATGGCGGCAACATGGCGATGGCCGAAGCGGTTGCGGCCCCCAGCATTTCGCCCGGACAATTGAGCTACAACGTGCAAGTTCAGGTCACGTTTGCCATCCAGTAAATCGAATTGACCACCCTGGCAATAAAAAACGGCCGTTCTGTATCAGAACGGCCGTTTTGCATTCATCCCAGTGACTCCGGAAGGACTCGAACCTTCAACCTCGGCATTAAGAGTGCCCTGCTCTGCCAGTTGAGCTACGGAGCCATTTTGTTGGTAATTGGGTCATCACCACAAAGGGGACACGCCCACAACGGAGGGAATTATACCGGCTTTCCGGTCTATGGCAAGCTGTGGAAAGGGGCGAAGACGCGCCCCCGCGTGTACGATTTTGCCGCAACCTGCACCCTGGTATAGTTAGGCGTATTATCCCACATTCTATGGCAGGCAGGAGGCGTTTATGCAGCGACCCACCATCGAACAGCAAGTGACTTTTTTACCAACGGCCGTTTTGCCGGAAACGGCCGTCTTTTACCAGACCATCCTCGGTTTGCCGTTGGCGCTGGACCAGGGGGTGTGCCAGATATTCCAGGTGACGCCAACAGCCTTCCTGGGCTTTTGCGAACATCTGGCGGCGGAACGGCCGTCTGGCGTCATTCTCACCCTGGTTTCGGCCGATGTGGATGGCTGGTACACGTATCTGGCAGCGCAAGGCGTTGCCATTGAGAAGCCGCCCACCATCAACGAAACCTTCAATATCTACCACTGCTTCATCCGCGACCCCAACGGCTACCTGATCGAAATTCAACGTTTTCTCGATCCGGCCTGGCCGACTTGGCGCTTCTGACCAAAGAATTGGCAGCGGAAACCGGCTGATTCACCGTGACCAAACGGCCGTTTCTGACTACAATCCGGTTGATGGTGCGTCAGAAACGACACTGTTGCGCGCCAAATTTCCAAGAAAAGGACAACCTACGGGAAGTTCCACCCGTGATCGAGACCCTTAACTGAGCCTCCCGGAGGTTTGTATCCACAGGAAGATCATCATGCCTCTGGTTTATGAACGCACCTTTCGTGTGCGTCAGTATGAATGCGACGCCTACGGCCACGTCAACCACGCCAATTACCTTCGCTACATGCAGGAAGCCGCTTTCGACGCCTCGGCCGCTGCCGGTTATGGCTTTGATTGGTACGCCGCCGCCGGCCAACACTGGCTGGTGCGCGAGTCGGACATTACTTACCACCGCCCGCTAACCTACGGCGATGCCGTGACCGTAAAAACCTACGTCGCCGACTTTCGCCGCGTGCGCAGCCGCCGCGACTACGAGCTGCGCCACGCCATCAGCGGCGACCTGTTAGCTGAAGCGCACACGGACTGGATTTTTCTGGACGGGGCCACCCTACTTCC
>CALFEW010000030.1 GCA_937958365.1 uncultured Chloroflexota bacterium
GCAGCAATGGTGGCCTGCTGGTGGCCGCCTGCCTTTTGCAACGCCCGGATTTGTATGGCGCGGTTCACTGCGGCGTGCCCGTCATAGACATGCTGCGCTACCACAAATTTACCGCCGGCCGCTACTGGACCAGCGAATACGGCAACGCCGAAGCAAACCCAGAGCATTTTCGCTTCATGATGGCTTACTCGCCGCTGCACAACGTGCGCGAAGGCGTTCGCTACCCATCCACGCTCATCACCACCGCCGAAACCGACGACCGCGTCGTGCCCATGCACGCCGAAAAGTTCGCCGCCACCCTGCAAGCCGCCGACGCGGGCAACCATCCCCTGCTCCTGCGCGTGGAGACCAAGGCCGGGCATGGCCTGGGCAAACCCACGGGCAAACTCATCGAAGAAGCCGCCGACGTGTACAGCTTCCTCTGGACCATGCTGCATGGCTGAAGCGGCAGGTAGCCAGTAGCGGGTAGCGGGTGAACTCGCTACCCGTCACCCGCTACCCGCTTCCCCGCTCTTGAACCCTGGTTAACTTTAAAGTGAACCCATCCTTAATGACAATTGTCCCAGTCCAGCCTGACAAATGTCATTGCCGCAGGTTTGCCTGTGTCGTAATATAAGGCTATCCTTAAAACTCAGGTTTTAGGCAAGCCTTATATTTTATCGAAGCGACACAGGTCCATGAAACACGAATCCTTCAACGAAAGCGTCGAAATGTATCTAAAAACGGTCAGCGAACTGGCCGGGGGCGGCGATCTCGCGCCCATTTCGGCGCTGGCTGAGCGGTTGGGCGTGTCCACCGTCTCCGCCACGGAGATGGTCCACCGCCTGGGCGAGAAAGGGCTGCTGGACCACACGCCGTACAAAGGCGTGGCGCTGACCGAAGACGGCCGTCGCCGCGCCCAGCGAGTCATCCGGCGGCATCGGCTGTGGGAATGCTTCCTGGTGGATTACCTGTGCCTGCCCTGGGAAAAGGTGCATGATTATGCCTGCCGGTTGGAACATGCCACCGATACGGCCGTTACCGAAGCCCTGGCCGCCTTTCTGAACCATCCCCAAACCTGTCCGCACGGCAACCCCATCCCCGACCCGGATGGCGCAGTCGCCGCCCACAGCGATATGCCCTTAAGCGATTTGCAGCCTGGCGACCGCTGCACCATCAGCCGCATCCATCCCGAAAGCCTGCTGCTGCTGGATTACCTGGCCGGCCGCGGCATTCTGCCCGGACAGGCCGTAGAGTTTGAAGAAATCGCCCCCTTCAACGGCCCTTTAATGATCAAAATCGGCAGCGAAATCCACGCCTTAGGCCAGGAAATCGCCGCGCACATTTTTACGGAGCCTATTCATGATCCATCTAGCTGACCTGTTTCAACCCACCGTCACCCCATCCCCTCTCGCGCCCTCAACCACTGTGCCGCTCTCCCTGGCGGCGGCCGGCCAAAAACTGCGCCTGATGGACATTCACGCAGGTCACCAACTGACCCATCGTCTGGCCGAATTGGGTATCACCCGCGGCGTGGAACTTGAAGTTGTGCAAGACGCCGGAGGCCCGCTGCTCATTTCTGTGCGCGGTTCGCGCATCGCCATGGGGCGCGGTATGGCCCACAAGCTGCTGGTGATGCCAGTATGATTTCGGATTTGGGATTTTGGATTTCGGATTAGAAGTGGAGACCCGCTAATCTCCGACCTCCCTATACGACTATGAAACAATTCCTCATCGCGCTCGCCGGGAACCCGAATGCCGGCAAGAGCACTATTTTCAACGCGCTTACCGGCGCAAACCAGCATGTGGGCAACTGGCCCGGCAAAACTGTCGCCAAAAAAGAAGGCAGCTTCCAGATTGGCGACCTGACGGTGACAGTAGTCGATCTGCCCGGCGCGTACAGCCTGACGGCTTATTCGCCGGAGGAAGTGATCGCCCGCGATTTTATTTTGCAGGAACGGCCGTCTCTCGTCGTCACCGTGGTGGATGCGGCCAACCTGGAGCGCAACCTCTACCTGACTGTGCAAGTGCTGGAATTGGGCGCGCCGGTCATCATCGTCCTGAATATGTCCGATCTGGCCACCGAACGCGGCATCAAGATTGATACCGGGCGATTGAGCCAGGAGTTAGGCGCGCCGGTGATAACGGCCGTTGCCAGCCAGGGCAAAGGGCTAGACGAACTGCGGGCTTTGATTGCAGCCGCGGAGGCAAAAACCCATGCGTATGCTTAAAGAAACGGCCGTCGCCCCCACCGCCGCCGTTGTTGATTACGGCCGTAAACTGGAAGCCGCCATTCGCGCCATCGAAGCCGACGTGGCCGCCTATCCCGCCATCTACCAGCAGTATCCGGCCCGCTGGCTGGCTATCAAACTGCTGGAACAGGACCGCGATCTGCAAACCCGTCTGCTTACCATCGCCGGCGGCCCGGCGCTGCTGACCAAAGCCCAACTTGCCTACGCCCGGTTGGCCGCCGACTATGGCGAAGAGATAGATGTGCTTATCGCCGACCGCCGCTATACCTTCATCCACGAACTGGTCGGGCGGGTGATGCAGAAACCGCCGGAAGAACTCTCTTCCACCGACAAAATTGACCGCATTGTGACCCATCGCATCCTGGGCGTGCCGATTTTTATGGCGGTGATGTGGGTGGTGTTTAAGTTAACGGCCGTCGTCTCCGCGCCGATGTTGGATTGGGTGGATGGCGTCATCAGCGGCCCCATCACCCGTTGGGCGGTGGCCTTGTTGGGCAGCCTCAGCCTGGGCGGAACCTGGGTAGAAGGGCTGGTGGTGGATGGCGTCATTGCCGGTGTGGGCGGCGTGCTGGTCTTTGTGCCGGTGCTGATGTTCCTCTACGTCTCGCTGGCCGTGCTGGAAGACACCGGCTACATGGCCCGCGCCGCCTTTGTGATGGATGGGCTGATGAACCGCATCGGCTTGCAAGGCAAAAGCTTTTTGCCCATGATGGTGGGATTCGGCTGCACCGTGCCGGCCATCTACGCCACGCGCACTCTGGAAAACGAAAAGGATCGCATTTTGACTGGCCTGTTGGTCCCGTTCATGAGCTGCGGGGCGCGCCTGCCGGTGTATGTGCTGTTTGCCACGGTATTTTTTGCGCGCTACGCCGGGGCGGTGGTGTTTGCGATGTATGTCCTGGGGATTGTTACGGCCGTTATCCTGGGCCTCATCCTGCGCAAAACCCTCTTCAAAGACAAAGAACAGACCGCCCTGTTGATGGAACTGCCGCCTTACCATCGCCCCAACTGGCGCACCGTCTGGTCGCACACCTGGGAGCGCACCCGCTCTTTCATTCAAAACGCCTGGTCGCTCATCCTCATCACCAGCGTCGTCCTGTGGCTGCTCATGGCTATCCCCGTGGGCGCGGACACCGGGACATTCGCCGACACAGACGTAGAGCAAAGTTTGTTCGCCAGGGTATCCGGCGCCCTCAGCCCGGCGCTGGAACCGTTGGGCTTTGGCTCGTGGGAGGCCAGCGGCGCGCTCATCACCGGCTTTGTCGCCAAGGAAGTGGTGGTCAGCACCTTTTCGCAGGTGTACGGCTTACAAGACGCCGCCGAAGCGACAGAACCTACCACCTTCTTGCAAGATGTAGGCGAGATTATTACCAGCTTTGGCACGGCCGTTTGGGACACCATCAAAGCCATTCCCCTCATCGTCGGCATAGACGTGAGCGGTGGGGCGGAAGAGGATCTGCCCGGCGGCTTGCGCCAGGCCGTGTACGATGGCTTCAACGCCTCCAGCGGCGGTCATGGCGCTCTGGCCGGTCTGGCTTTCATGGTGTTTGTGCTGATCTATACCCCGTGCATGGTGGCCGTCGCCGCTGAAAGGCAGGAGTTAGGCGCAAAATGGATGTGGCGCAGCGTCATCGGCCAACTGCTTCTGGCCTGGTTCATGGCTCTGGCCGTCTTCCAGGGCGGTCTGTTGTTGGGGTTGGGTTAAACAATCATGCTAAAAAAAGTATTACACGCCATTGAATCGGCCAACGGCCCGGTCCACGTCGCCGAGTTGAGCCGTCAGTTGGGCATAGAGCGCAGTGCGCTGGAGGGCATGATCGCCTATTGGGTGCAGCACGGCCGTCTCCAAGACGATTCTGCTCCCCAGGATGCTTGCGGAACGATGGCCGGTCACTGCGGGCCTACCTGCACCGGCACGGCCACCTGCGCCTTCGTGGTCAAGATGCCCAAGTCTTATGCGGTGAAACGGCCGTAATACCCCCAAAATCGGCAACACTTCGCTGCCAAATGGGGCTTGACACGACCGAATTGCTATGCTACCTTCTTAGGCACAAGGTACACGCACATGAAACATTTGTTACCCACTTACTTGTTACAAAGCTTATTACTTGGCAACACCGTTGCCAGAGTGGGTTGGCGTGTGCCCGGGAATTGGTCTTTCTAACACTATCTCCTTGTTGATTTTGTAACAAGGCCACCGGCATATGCCGGTGGCCTTTTGTTTTTCAGCCTTGTTTTCCATCCACGCCA